>NZ_JBPNHS010000036.1:0-35005 GCF_054006115.1 Mesoaciditoga sp.
AGCTATTTGAAATTCAAAAAAATAGTTTCCGATAACAAAGAAAAGCTGTAAAAATCCATTTCTTAAATGCCAAGTAAACAGGGGATAAATATCGCACATCAAGCCTCTTCACAAATGTGGAACCCCCCTACGTCGGCTTCGCCGCCACTTCCCCCACAAGTGGGGGCAGACTTTTTATACAAAAATAGCTCCGCAGACACTTCTCCAACAAGTGGGGAAAGAATGTCCACGAGATGACGGGAAAGGTTCTTTACCCTTTTTGAATTCGTTGACATTTCTTATTAATGGAAGCAAAAACTTCTTTGAAACACTCGCCAGCACTTATGAACTCGCCATCTGAAGACTCTAAAAACGAGGTTGGAAAACACACGGATGTGTTGAGAAAGCGAAGCACTCACGGACGAGTGTCTGAGCGTGCCTCGTTTTTTGAGTCGCAGGATGGGTAAAAGAGTGAATTCGTGCTGACAAGTGTTTCAAATTAATCACGCTTTTCTCTGCCTTTCTTCTCTCTCCTTTTTGTAGTTTTCGTCAAAACATATGAAGACGCCATACAAGATGCGAAATAACAGAGTTGGAGGCACAGGATGTGCCGAGAAAGCGAATCTAACAGGATGTTTGTATGCAGCGGGCTCTGTTATGAGCATCTTGTATGGAGATACGTCTGAATCAGTTTTGACAAAACTTCAAAAAATCTCCTTTCGTGCATCACAAATTAAAAAATCAACCAGCTTTTCACAATTCACCCTTTACCGTTTTTTTTCAAAATCAAAAAAAGAGGGGCAATTGCCTCTCTTTTGAATTCTTTGCATGATTTTGCTTGTTATCAATCGAAATACTTTGTGAGATCTACGCCTGCTATCGCTCCATCTGCGGCCGCCGTTACAACCTGCCTTAAGACGGTTTTTCTTACATCACCAACGGCATAAACGCCTTTCACATTGGTTTCCATATGCTCATCTGTCAAGATGAAACCACTTTGATCGACGTCCACTAAATCTTTAACAAGCTCAGAGTTGGGAACAAGACCAACGTATATGAAAACTCCAGACGTTTCCAATTTGGAAGTTTCACCGCTTTTTATGTTCTTCAACGTAACGTATTCTACTGAATCTTTTCCACCTATTTCCGTTACGATGGTATCCCAGATGAACTCCATATTTGGAATCTTAAAAGCCCTTTCTTGAACGATCTTCTGTGCTCTCAATTTGTCACGACGGTGAATTACACGCACCTTTGAAGCTATTTTGGAAAGGTAAATTCCCTCTTCTACCGCGCTGTCTCCACCACCTACAACGACAACTTCTTTACCTTTGAAGAAAGAACCATCACAAACCGCACAATAAGATACACCTTTATTGGTAAATTCTTCTTCACCGGGAACCTCAAGTTTTCGCGGATTGCTTCCCGTTGCCATTACAACTACTTTTGCCGTATATTCATTTCCCATATCTGTCTTTATTTTCTTCAACTCACCATCTAAAGACATTTCCATAACTTCTTCATTCGCAAATTTAACTCCGAACTCTCTTGCGTGGTCTACAAATTTCTCTGCCAGTCCCTCTCCACTTATTGAAGAAAAACCCGGATAATCTTCTACCATGTTAGTTAAAGTTATCTGTCCACCTTCTGTTGCCCTTTCAAAAACTAGCGTTTTCAAGCCAGCACGACGCGCGTAAATAGATGCCGTCAATCCCCCTGGTCCGGCTCCCACTACGATCACGTCGTAATTTTTTTCTTTTGGTTCGTTAGACAACCCAGAAAGATTGAACATTGGCATTCAAATCACGCTCCTTTTAACACACTCATAACTTGTTCCACAAACGCGTCTTCAGGTAAAGCTCCTACGAATTCTCCAGCACCTTCGTTAATTATGATATGAGGAACTGACGAAACGTTGTAGCGCATTGAAAGTTCAGGAAATTCATTTGCCTCTACCATTTCACCTTGTATGTAAGGTGATTTCATCGCAAGCTTTTGTGCCATGGCAACTGCTCTTGGGCAATAAGGACAAGTTGGTGTAACAAACACCTGAAGTTTTAAAGGTCTGTCAACTTCTTTGAGCATTTCAAGCGTTTTTTCGGAAAGATCAACTTCTCCGCCTTTCGAAACCGCTATAACATCTTCTATTAAAGTCGAAAATTCATATCCAGAAGGAACCCCATAGAATCTTATCCTCATGTCATTTCCATCTTTGTCAAGCATCAAGATGGCCGGCATCATTTCTACTTTATATTTTTCAACGAGTTCTCCTTCATCGTTAAAATCGTGGGTTTCTATGTTTATTTTCTCACTCGTTTCGGCTAATTCATCGAGCATTTGCTGTGTTATATCGCAATATTGGCATTCATCTTTGTTATCGCTCTTGAAAAACAAAATTTTTACCTCAGATTCCAACTCTTTGTTAAACAAATCTACAAGGTACTTCCTATCTTCTTCAGAAAGAAGAGCTGCCATACGTTTCACCTCCATAAAAATACAACTACCCCTCAAGGGGTATGTTGTTAAAATCATACCATATTTGTCGAGTAAAAAGATTTAAAATTCTTTAAAGCTCTGTGATTTTATGATGTCCAAAATATTGTGTGCTATCAAACGTTTTTCATTTCGTTGTAAAGGAATAATTTTTCCATCTTTGCGTAAAATTTTCACTTCGTTGTAATTCGAATCAAAACCGATGTCTTTTCTCGAAACATCGTTGGCGATTATCATGTCCAACTTCTTTTCTTTCAATTTCTTTTGTGCGTTACGCAATAAATCATCTGTTTCAGCCGCAAAACCAACTATAAATTGGCTTGGAAGCCGAATTTTGGAAAGGTCTTTTAAAATATCGTTCGTCTTTACGAGTTTAATATTCAACTCATCTGAAGTTTTTTTTATCTTGCTTGTGGAAATATGAAAAGGCCTGTAATCCGCGACCGCCGCTGCCATTATCACAATATCTGCCCATTTCGCATTTTTTAATACGGCTTCACTCATATCTTTAGCGCTTTCCACATTCAAAACTTCAACGCCATAAGGAGCTTTAATGTTTACTGGTCCTGAAATCAATTTCACCTCAGCTCCTCTCAAGTACGCAGCCCTTGCCAATTCATATCCCATTTTTCCAGAAGAACGATTCGTCACGTAACGAACCGGATCAATCGCTTCACGCGTTGGACCAGCAGTTACCAATACTTTCTTCCCTTTATAATCATGAGGAGTTAACATTCTATCTATTTCAAAAATTAAAAACTCCGCTTTTGGATATCTTCCCTTACCGTATTCGCCATCCGCCAAATGACCACTTTCTGGTTCGACAATATGCCATCCATTTTTTTTCAGCTTTTCGATATTTTCAAGCGTAATTGGATTCTCATACATTCTTACATTCATAGACGGAGAAGCGATCTTCAAACCATTAAAGGCGAGGACGCTCATCGTAAGCAAATTGTTGGCAATACCACAAGCTATTTTGGCAGCGGTATTAGCCGTTAACGGAGCTATTACCATAATCTCTGCCCATTGTGAAATAGTTGTATGAATTACGCTTCCTTCAATACTTTGAAATGGATCAACGTAAACAGGGCAGTTTCCAACAACGGAAAAAGTTAAGGGGGCAACGAACTTCGTAGCCTCCTCAGTCATAACTATTTTCAGCTCTTCACCTCTTTTACGGAGAGCACTCACCACTTCTAGCGATTTGTAGGCTGCTACGCCACCACTAACGCCAAATAATATTCTCGCCATTATTCCGCCTTTTTCACATCGGCTACCAATGCTTTTAACATCTCAAAGTTCTTTATTTCAACATAGCCTTCGGCCATTTCTTCCAAAGCTATTGAAACTAAATTTGTTTCGTTTGTCTTAACAAGAGGTCTAGAAAGTTCATTCAGATCTTCCGCTCTTTTGGCCACCGCCATCGTAACAGCGTACTTGTTTCCATACTTATTCATGAGGGTTTCGTACACTTTTTCTTTCATCTATCTTCCTCCTTTCCAGATAAGTGCTTGTAAAATTTGTACTTTCCAACAAATTCTTTTCGGCGCGAAACTTTTATCTGTTCAGCGATTATTATTGACTCAAGTTGCTTTACAGACTGTGCAACATCATGATTGACTATAAGATAGTCAAATTTTGAAATCATGGAAAGCTCGTACTTTGCATCTTCTATTCTTTTTTCAAGATCGCCTTTCTCTTCCGTGTGACGGTTTATCAATCTTTCCTTGAGATCCTTAAAAGATGGAGGGGCCACAAAAATGTAAACGGCTTCTTTTATCTGTCTTTTTACACTCATTGCACCTTTAACATCTATATCCAATAATACGTTTACTCCACTTTTCATTTTCGATCTGACGTATTTTTTAGAGGTACCGTAGAGGTTACCATGAACTTCTTGCCATTCCAAAAATTCTCCATTCTTTTTCAATAACTCAAATTCTTCCTTACTGACAAAGAAATAATCTTTTCCATCCAATTCTCCCACGCGACGAGGACGTGTGGTGTAAGAAACGGAGAACTCCACATCTTCTAAATCTTTCAAAGCGCCTTTTACTATTGTCGTCTTTCCCGCTCCTGACGGGCCGCTCATTACGAACAGTATTCCTTCCATTTTTCTCAATTCCTATTTTTTTTAATCTTTGACTCCATGGTTCTCAAAGCTTCTTCCATTTGCATAAACGATTCTTGAAAGCGTTGGGCTATAGTTTCCGGCTGAATGGCACTCAAAATAACATGATTACTATCCGTTATAAGAATAGAGCGCGTCTTTCTTCCGTAAGTGGCATCTATAAGCTTTCTGTCATCTTTAGCACCATCTTTTAATCTTTTAAGAGGAGCCGATTCTGGATTAACAATTACTATAACTCTATCTCCTATAACCACATTTCCAAAACCTATGTTTATAAGTCCATACATGCCTACCCCTCCACTTTTAAGCTTATTCCACGTTTTGAGCTTGCTCTCTGAGTTTTTTTATTAAGGTTTTTCCATTAACAACCAAGTTCAAAACTTCTGGAATTTTAGATTTATTCGAAAGAGTGTTCATTTCTCTTCCAAACTCTTGAAATACAAAGTCCAGCTCACTTCCAATGGCATCTTCGCTTTTTATCAAATCCTTTGCCCTTAGAATATGCGCCTGAAGCCGTGAAAGTTCTTCACCTATATCTGCCCTTTGTATCATCATCACAACTTCTTGTTCCACTCTTTCTTCGTCTATTTTCACGTCTGGAAATTTTTCCAACCTTTCACGAATAAGTTCTTCATACCTTCGTCTGTTTTCCTCTTCATACTTTTGCATAGATTTTACCAAATTTTCCATCTCATTTACATACTCAAAAAGATACTCATACAACTTTTTTCCCTCAATTTCACGACTTGAATTGTATTCTTCTAAAGCATGTCTCAAACTTTTTTCAAAACCGTTCCAGATCTCCTCTTCTTTTTTTTCATCCAATTCCATCTTGAAAAGCTCTCTTATGTTTAAAATGTCTCCGACGTTTATTTCGCCAGTAGAAATGCCAAGTTCCTCTTTAACCAAGCTCATGGCTTTGTAGTAAGCTTTTGCCAACGCTAGATCTGGCTGTACGAGATCTGATTCAAATTCTCCACGAATGTCAACTTTTACAGAAATACTTCCCCTTTTTACGTACTCACGTATTATCGGAAGAGATTTAACTTCAAATGATGAAAAAAGCGAGGGAATTGAAAAAGAAACATTCAGATATTTATGGTTTACACCTTTAATTTCCAAAGAATAAGTTATTCCATCAAAGCTATTTAGAATTTTAGAATATCCTGTCATACTTTTCAATTGTCATCACCCAAACTCATCTTAAAAATCACCAGTATTTTTCTTCGTTAAAAATGTAATCTTTGAAATTATCGGATAAAAGTGTGGTCAATCCTGAAGGCTCATTTTCAAAAATCGTTCTGTTTTCTATTCTTCTGACCGGAATTATCCCAGCACTGGTCCTTGTAAGGAAAAGCTCAGAACAGTTGAAGAGTTCATCAACATTTACAAATCTTTCTTCAACTGAAATTCCCAAAGACGTGGCGAGTTCTATAACAACCCTTCTGGTTATACCATCCAATATGTCGGATTCCAAAGAAGGCGTTACCAGCGTTCCATCTTCAACCAAAAAAACGTTGCTCATCGTTCCTTCAGCAACGAACCCCTGATAATTTAAAAATATTATTTCATAAAACTCCCTCTTTTCTCTTCTCGCAAGGCTTAGATAAGCGTGAGAAGTGGTTTTAAGGGTTGAAGGTAAGCAAATAGAAGGAATCTTTCGTAAGCGAGATATTCCCACATCGACACCGTAAGTGTACAGATCTGAATGAGGTGCCTGCAATTCCATTATGTATATTAAAAGGTTGGTCTCTTTTCCATCGCCAGTCGTTACCATTACCCGAATTGTAACGTCTTTATCCAAATTTTCTATTCCATCTTGGATTATTGAAATCAGTTCATCGTAGTCCAATTTGCAAGGCAACCCCATAAGCTGGGCGGAACGTTTCAACCTTTCATAATGCTGATGAGGCGCGAATAATCTTCCATTGTAAGTTCTCAAGCTCTCGTAAATTCCCTCGCCATACATAAATCCCCTGTCGTAAACACTTACGACGGCATCTTCTTTCCATTCACCGTTACTGTAGACCTTCATCGCTTATCACCTTCCCACCCATTTTAACGAAAACGCCTTCTTTACCCTCGTATTTGAAAAAACGCCTCACATAGTATTCATCTAATCCCTCCGCCACTCCATCTTTCACTTTTTCAATCAATACCGTTTTTTCAATCGCTTTTGTCTTTTCAGCAAAACGTTTTTCTAAAACTCTTCCAAGCTCTCTGAGCTTATTCGTTCGTTCTTTCTTTACAAGCGCACTTATCTGTCCTTTCATGGAATCTGCAAGCGTGTGAGAACGTCTTGAAAATGGAAATGCATGAATGCGCGAAACTTCAAGTTCTTTCAAAAGTTTATAAGTTTCATCAAACTCCTTCTCGCTCTCCTGTGGAAAACCGGCGATCACATCGACAGAAAAAGCAAAAAAAGGATCCATTTTCCTGAATGTATTAACGCACTCTATCACATCACGAGAAGTGTAACGTCTTTTCATTCTTCTTAGGACTTCGTCGGAACCACTTTGAACGGATAAATGCGCATGAGGGCAAAGTTTCGGATTTTCAAAAATCTTGGCCAATTTTAAAAGGCTCACGGGATCTATTGAACCTATCCTTATCCTGAAATTTCCATCTATGCCGGTTAAAGCATTTAAAAGAGCGTAAAGATCATTTTCACCATCGTCGTACAACGCTATATTTATACCTGTAACGACTATTTCTTTTACACCATTTTCCACCATTTTCGCCGCTTCTTTTACAACCACATCCAACGGCTTAGAACGAACGCGAGTTCCTCTAAAATGCGGTATAGCACAGTACGCGCATGACCAATTGCATCCATTTTCAACGCTTAAAAAGGCGCGCGTATGGTTCGGTATTTTTTCGATGGTGTAATTCAAGTCATCTTTCAAATGGTAAGAAAAATCTACAAAAGTTCCTTTTTTATCTACAAAATCATTTATCTTTATCTTTTCACCGTTCCCAATTACAAGATCAAAATCTTTTATATCTCTTTTGTCGTACACAGCACAACCGGTAAAAATTATCTTGGCTTTTTCATTTATCCTCTTAAAATGACGCGCCATCTGAAGTGATTTTCTCGCTGCCTCTTTAGTTACGGCGCAACTGTTTATCACCACGATATCAGCTTCATTTGCGGATCCATCTGAATACCCCATTTTTTGAAATTCAGCCGCTATTTTAGCGCTTTCATATTGATTGAATTTGCAACCTAAGGTGTAAACGAAGTATTTCAAGAAAGAAGAGCCTCCAATATAACAGAACGTGTTACAATGCCCGCCAGATGTTCTTCTTCATCGATCACCGGCAAAAACCTGTATCCATGCTTTAACACCAATGTTGCAGCGCTTAAAAGCGTATCAGTGGTTTTCAAAACATCAAGCTCTTTTTGCATGTATTCCGCTATTGGTCTGTCTTTTATCTCTTCAAGCCTCTTTTTTGTGATGTTCGTATCCGGAATAAAAGATGTGGAATGAAGCATTTCCATGTAAGAAGGTACTATTTCATGGATGATGTCTCTTTCGGTTATTATTCCCAAAACACGCATTTCATCATCTACAACTGGCAAACCACTTCTGAATTGTCTTACGCAAGCGTGTATGAATTCCTCCACCGTTTCATCGGCAAAAACGGCTGTTACGTCCCTTTCCATGAAATCCTCAACTTTCATTGAGAAACACGCTCCATTTCTATGAGACTCATCATCTTCTCCACTTCTTCAATTCCTCCGACATCCTTGCTTTCCGTCATTTCATCGGCTATAGCGGCAGCCATGGCGTATCTGGCGCTTTCGAAGTAGTCTTTACCCGCATTTATAGCGTAAATCAAGCCGGCGATGTAAGCGTCTCCTGTGCCCATTAGATTCACACTCTTTATCTCACCTTTCATTTTGAAAAGATAAATCCAATCAGAGGTCGCAACGATGTCATTTTTCATTTCAAAAGAGTATACAACCATTTTCACACCCATAGATAACAATTCCTTCGCCGATTGAACGTAATCTTCCATCGTTTTAAGTTCTCTATTTAAAACTTTTTTTGTTCCTCTTATATCCGGTTTAACTATATCAGGCACACTTTCAATAGCGTATTTGAGAGGCTCACCATGCGCATTAACCACAGTCAATGCGCCCGCTTCCTTCGCCATTTTCACCATATCTCTGTACACATCTAGCGGCATACCCGCAGGAATGGTTCCGCCTATTTCACAAATTGTGGTATTCGAAAGGAGAGCTTTGTATTTTTTCATAAACAATTTGAAATGTTTTTCATCTACAAACGGACCTGGTAAATTCACGGTCGTTATGGTGTTACTTTTTCTATCAACGATTGTGAAGTTTTCCCTTGTCTCATCGTTTACGTATAAAAAGCTCGTCGAAATGGTTTGATTGCATTCCCTTCTCAATCTAACTTGAAGCATTCTCCCTGTTAATCCACCAAGGATCGCCAATGCGGTTGAAGGCACCCCAAGCTGCTCTAAATATAAAGAAACGTTTATTCCTTTACCACCTGGGGAGACCTTGGTCTTATCTTCATCAAATATTCTATGCATGGTACCAACTTTGAAATTGTTGACTTCTATTAAGCGATCAAGAGCGGGATTGAGGGTAACGGTTAGAATACCCATTTCATACCTCCTCGCTGAAGGTAAGCATCATCTCTCTTTTTGTACCTACGAATTTTATCTTACCGTTTTTTAAAACCACAACTTTATCCGCAATGGAAAGAAAATTAGGCAATCTTCTTGTGGCAAGTATAAGAGTGTACTTTTCTTTTAATGATAACACAACCTTCTGAACTTTCAAAGCCGCTTCATCGTCCAGATGATCTATTATACAGTCCAAAGCCACTATTTCAGGATCTCTTAAAAGAGCAACAAAAAGCAAAAAGAGAACTCTTTCGTTTCCATGAAGTTCTCCCACTTTGGTGTGTATTCCTTTTTTCAAAAGATCCAGTATTTCCAATTTTTTCAAGAGACTTATCATCTCATCGTGGTACAAATCAACACCGTTACCCTTCACCAATTTTATAACTTGGTTCACGCTTAAGGAAGAAAGGCTTTCTATGAAGGAAGTGTCTATGTAGGCTATTTTCTTTCTCAACGCTTTTCTTTTGAGTTCAGCAACATTCTTACCTTTAAAATAAATATTTCCTTTGCTCTCTATAGATTCGAAAAGCTCTTCATTCAAATGGACCATGCTCCTCAGCACCGCAGATTTCCCGGCGTCTCGTGGTCCGTATATCAAAATAACGTTGCCTTTTTCCACTTTCAAAGAAAAATTTTCAACGAATTTTTTTTCACCTATTTTCAAAGAGAAATTGTTGAATTCCAGAAGTGATTTCATTTCATTTTTTGGCATTTTGTGGAGTCTCATAGCCTTCCAGAGAACGGCGGACAAGTTCTACATTTGCCTCTTTTTTATTTTTTCTCATCATCTTCAAAAGCTCAAATTGGGAGATCACTCTTGGATTGTCTACTACTCTTTTAAACTTATCCATCCAAACACCTTCCCTTCGGCGTTTACTTGTTAATTAAGTATACAGAGAAGGTTTTTCTTTAGTTTATACTCGTTTTGAAGAGTTCATTAAGATTCAATTATGATATTCTCTCCAGACTTTTTTTATTTCCCCTCCAATTGACACAGCGTCAACACCATTTTTAAAAAGCATTCTCACCTCTTCCGCTGAGGATATCAAACCGGCGGCTATAACAAAAATGCCGGGGTTTATATTTTTAAAAGTGTCTATGAGCTTCGGAAGAACATCTGCCGGTAGAACCTCCACTTTACTAACGTATCTAAGATGGTGAAGAATATTTCTAACGGCGTGGGAATCAAGGGCAAAAAATCTCAAAATAACAGGCATACCGATTTTTTCACACTCTTTAAGAAGGGAAAGCTTTGTAGTTATAACCCCGTCGGCTCCCGCATCTTTTAAAAACTTCACACCAGTCTTATTCTTTTCCAGACCTTCGACAAAATCTATATCCACCCAAACTTCTTTGGATTTAAAAAGGCGCACTCGATCTCCAACATTGGAGATCGTTGCACCTAATAGAAAAACCGTTTCACACTCTTGAGGAATATCTTCAAGGTAAGTATCTTGCCAAACGGCTGCTATTATCTCTTTGTTTCTCATTTAGCGTACTCTATGCTTCTTTTTTCTCTTATAACAACAACTTTCAATTGACCGGGATATTCCATTGTCTTTTCTATTTCTCTTGCTATATCGAAAGACATCTTATCGGCCAACTCATCGTCTACCTTGTCAGGCTCAACTATGACCCTTATCTCCCGTCCCGCTTGAATTGCGTAAGCCTTCGTTACGTACTTGTGATTAGTGGCTATTTCTTCTAGTTTCTGAAGTCTTTTCATGTATATGTCCAGGCTTTCCCTACGGGCTCCCGGTCTCGCCGCGCTTATCGCGTCGGCAGCGGCCACCAAGACGGCTTCTGGACTTTCAAACGGTACCTCTTCATGATGAGCTTGTATCATGTTCACAACCATTTCCTTTTCATGGTAACGCCTGGCCAGCTCTCCTCCAATTATGGCGTGTGTTCCTTGGACTTCGTGATCAACCGCCTTACCAATATCGTGCAAAAGGGCCCCACGTTTAACCTTTTCAACATCCAATCCAAGCTCTTCAGCCATCATGGCAGCTATTTGGGCCACTTCAATTGAATGGTGCAAGACATTCTGACCAAAACTTGTTCTGAACTTCAGCCTGCCAAGCAGTTTTAAAAGTTCTGAATGCATGCTTGAAATTCCGACCTTTAAAATTGCGTTCTTTCCTTCATCACGTACCAATTTTTCTATTTCTCGTTTTGACTTTTCATACATTTCCTCTATCATCGCAGGATGAATTCTTCCATCCGCTATCAATTTTTCCAGTGTAAGACGGGCAACTTCTCTTCTCAATGGATTAAAAGAAGAAAGCACAACCGTTTCTGGAGTGTCATCTATTATGAGATCCACACCCGTTAAATTTTCGAAAGCCCTTATATTTCTTCCCTCTCTTCCTATGATCCTCCCTTTCATATCATCGTTTGGCAATTCGATGGATGAAACGGCAACCTCGTTTATGTAATCGCTAGCGTAACGCTGAATGGCCGTTGCCATAACCCATTTTGCATTTTCTTCCGCTTCGTCTTCGTACTTTTCCTTAAGCTGACTGTACATCTTAGCGAGCGTCTTTTCCATCTCTTCTTGCGTGCTTTTCAACACTATTTCTTTTGCCTCATTTGGATTAAGGCCCGCTATTTCATGCAATTTCTCTTTTTCTTCTTTCAGAGTTTCCTCTACTTCTTTCTCCTTTTTCGATAGGTTTTCTCTTATTTCTTCCAATCTCTCTTCTTTTTTGGAAAAGGCTTCTTCTTTTTTGTTGAAGGCCTCTTCACGTTTGTTCAACCTCTCTTCAAATTGCTTCAATTCATTTCTCTGCTTTTGGACTTCCCTGTTGAAATCACTTCGCATGGAAGAGATCTCTTGTTTCGCTTCAAGAATCATTTCTTTTTTTATCTTCTGAGCTTCTTGCTCGGCGTTTTTTAGAATATCATTTGCGCTTTCCCTTGCCCTTTTCTGTTCTTTGAGTTCCTTTATCTTTCCCAAGTGGTATCCCAGCACTATTGCTAAAATCACTATGGGAACGAATATCAGAATGATCATAATTTCCTGATTCATCTTCACACCTCCGTTCTTCGTAGATCTCAAGTAAGATCTGATGCACCGTTTGCGGATCAAAACCTCTTCTTATCAATAACTCAGAAACCTCTTTTTCACTTTTAAAGCCATGACTTCTCACAAAACGATGAAAAATTTCTGAAAGATCTGCATTTTCAAAAGCGTCTTTTAACGCTTCTTCGATGATATCGCTCTCAACTCCAAGCATCATCAGTTTATACCTGATGTATTTTTGCCCTTTAACGTGAAACTCGAGTTGATCCGATGCAAAAAACGTTGCGAATCTCTTATCATCGATCAAATTCGCGCTTTCAAGTTCATGGATAACTTCTTCTATAACGTTGGGTGAGTACCCCTTTTGTTTTAATCTGCCAAAAAGCTCTCGCTTCGAGCGAAGCCTCACTTTTAGCAACCTTAGAGCGTAATTTCTCGCCCTTCCAGACTCATCCGTTTTCTTCTGTTTCATTCTCTTCTTTTACAATGTCTTCATCTTTTAAAAGGCCATGCGCTTTACGTATTCTTCTCTCTATTTCAGAAGCAAGTTCTGGATTTTCCTGCAAATACTGGATCGCTTTGAGCTTCCCTTGACCAAGGCTTATCTCTTCACCATCTTCTTGAATGTAACTCAACCAAGATCCTCTTTTGGAAATGATATCATCTTCAATTCCAATTTCAAGCAATTCGTTTTCCCTTACCACACCTTTACCGTAAATAATGTCAAACTTTGCCTCTCTAAATGGGGGGGCAACCTTGTTTTTAACAACTTTGACTTGAGTTTCGTTTCCTATTATCTTATCTCCATCCTTTATCGGAGACCTCCTTCGAATGTCAAGCCTTATCGTAGCGTAAAATTTCAAAGCGTTTCCACCGGTAGTGGTTTCTGGACTCCCAAACATAACTCCTATTTTCATTCTGATCTGATTTGTGAAAATAACGATGGTCTTTGATTTGCTAACACTACCGGTAATTTTTCTCAAAGCCTGAGACATAAGTCTCGCTTGGAGTCCCATCTGCGCATCCCCCATCGCGCCTTCTATTTCGGCCCTTGGAACCAGCGCCGCAACAGAGTCGACCACTATCATATCCACAGCGTTTGATCTCACAAGTGTGTCCACTATTTCAAGCGCTTGCTCGCCGCTATCTGGCTGGGAAATAAGCATGTGATTGACGTCAACGCCCAAATTTTTGGCGTAAACTATGTCCAAAGCGTGTTCGGCATCTATGAAAGCCACAACACCCCCCAGCTTTTGCGCTTCGGCTAAAGCGTGCAAAGTTAAAGTGGTCTTTCCACTGGACTCAGGGCCATAGATTTCCACAACTCTTCCGCGTGGATATCCCCCAACTCCCAAAGCTATGTCTAACGCCAAAGAACCAGATGGTATTACCTCGACATTCTTTACGATTTGATCCTCGCCGAGGATCATTATGGAACCTTTTCCAAAATCTTTTTCGATCTGCTTTATAGCGCTCTCCAAAGCTTTTTCTTTGTTCACATTTTTTTCTTCTTTCATTCTTCAAAACCTCCCAGCTCACTTCGATGAACGAGCGTGTAAATAGCTCCTTGCGGTGTGAGTTTAGAATGATATAAATCCACCGCATCGCATCTAAAGTTCACTTCTTTGAATGTGATTTCAGATATCTTTTTCTTCCACATCTTAGGTACACCCTTTATTCTTCCAACCGTAATATGCGGGGTAAAGCGATTTTCAAAATCAAATCCCGCATTTTTCAAATAGTTTCTCATCTTTTCGTATAGCCCTTTAATTTCTTCTCCTTCATCGCATCCAAGCCAAACAACTCTTGGAAGACCATGAGAAGGGAAAAAACCAACTTTATCCACTTTCAATTGAAAAGAACTCACGCTTTTTGAAACCTCATCCATAATCCTCGAAATCTTCTCAACTTTTTCATACGAAATATCCCCAAAAAAGAAAAGGGTCATGTGAATGTTTGAAGCAGAAGGCCAACTTCCATGGTAACCTTCATATTTCAGCACTTTTTGGACTTTTGAAATTTCCTTTGACACTTCTTCAGGAGCCTTAATGGCCATAAAGGTTCTCATTCTTCAAAAACCCCCGTGTTCTGAATGAAGTAATAAATGCCAGACCACACTGTCAAAGCGAATGTTATCCACATTAGCAAAACATTTATCCATTCGCCGTAAAATGGGATGATTTCGTACAAAAGCATGACAATTATAAATGTCATCTGTGAAGTTGTCTTCAATTTTCCCCACCAATTCGCCGCTATAACTTTTGAATTCGCTGCTGCCATCATCCTTAAGCCACTGACCGCTATATCCCTCGATATGACAGTTATAACAAACCAACTTCCAATTTCACCCTTCTGTAAAAAGACCAGGAACGCCGCATCCACCAGTACCTTATCAGCAAGTTGATCCACAAACTTTCCAAGAGTTGATACTTCGTTCATGGCACGAGCCAACTTTCCATCCAAAAAATCCGTGAAAGAGGCTATTACAAAGATCAACAACGCCGCTATTGCTAAAGATCTGTTGTTCCCAAGCGCGGCGTACATAAATGGAACCACGAGTAAAACTCGCACAAATGTTATTTTCGTTGCCAATGTTATCTTCACACGCACACACCTTCCAAATCGTAAAATTCGAAATCGGTGATCTTAACTTCAACGAATTCTCCTACCTTAAGTTCACGATTGGAAGAAAAATGAACATAACCGTCTATTTCCGGCGCGTCCATGTAAGTTCTGCCGTAATACATTCCTTCTTGAATTCCTTCCACAAGAACTTTGAACTTCTTACCAACGTATTTTGCATTTCTTTCCAAACTCGCATCCCTTTGGTAATCCATAAGTTCATCATACCTTTGTTTCATCACACCGAAAGGAACTTTTGGCTTAAGAGCGTAAGCAAGCGTGCCTTCTTCATCCGAATATATAAAAGTTCCCAACCTGTCAAATTCAATTTCTTGCACAAAATTCATTAGTCTTTTGAAATCATCATCATCTTCAGTTGGAAACCCAACCATTGCCGTTGTTCTTAAAGTTACATCATCTATGGTTTTTTTGATGAGTTTGAACTTTTCTCTTAGGGCTTGAACATCCGGATTTCTATTCATCGCCTTTAAGATCTTTTCGGATGCGTGTTGAATTGGAACGTCGAAATAATGAAGGACATGTTCTGAATTTTTAACAAATTCAACGAGTTTTTTCCCTACTCCATCGGGATAAAGGTAAAGCAGTCTTATCCAAAAATCTCCTTTTATCTTATCTAAATCGTTTAAAAGATCTACGAGGTCTCTACCTTCATCTTCATACTGCGTTAAATCCTGAGAGACGAGCACTATTTCTTTTTTTCCATTGGAGATCAAAAATTCCGCTTCTTCGAGGATATCTTCAACCTTCCTATTTTTAAGAGGCCCTTTAAAAGAAGGAATGGCACAGAAGGCACACTTCCTGTTACATCCGTCTCCCACTTTCAAATAAGCGTAAGGCTTGCCGTCCAGATCTCTAACTGAAAAATTGTAAACCGGATTTGGAGTTGAGAAATAATCTCCTGGCTTTTCAACGGCTTCCACAACTTTTTGAGGCTCTACAACTCCCAAAAAACTGGAAACTTCCGGTATTTCACGGCGCAAATCCCTGAAATACCTTTGAACAAGGCAGCCATGTACTATAACTCTTTTTCCATATCTCAACAGATCGAAAATTTCATTTATGGATTCTTCTTTTGCTTCTTCTATAAAGCCACACGTATTTATCACCATAGCATCTGCCTGCTCTGGCGCATTAACAATAGTGTGTCCTCTTTTTTTTAAAATTGCCGCCACAACCGAAGAATCCGCCTCATTTTTAGGGCAGCCCAAAACGCTCATGAATACCTTCACAACAAGTTCCTCTTTTTCTTCATGTAGAGTTCTCGTATTTTCTCGAGCTCAAGTCTGTATTCGTCAGTTCTGTAGTTAGGATACGTCATCTCCCAGAAGTGAAAGTGCCCCTTAAGGAAGAGCAGGGTAACTTCAGCGTATATTCCCTTCTTCAAATACACACGATTACCCCACTGTTTTGTGGAAGCAAGAACAAATTGACTGTGATGAATGTATCCGGCGTCTATATTAACGGTACGTTTGCCATTATTTGACAATTTTTTCTCCACGCTATTGGTAAAAGTTTTGGCATCCGCAAGTTCAGAGGGATGAATTAACGGTTCAAAGCTGACTATGTATGCTTTTAATTCTTCTCCCATTTCTTCGTTGTAATACGACGTGAAAGAGGAAAAATCCAATGGCTTTGAAACGTAATCTACCTTCCCGAACTCGGGTTTTAACACTTCCAAGACATCTTTCAATCTATATTGTAATTTGCTTCCAAATATGACACACACCAAATTCACCAATTCTGGGAGCTTGATGTTTCCCAATTCCATCACCCGAGCGATTATAACACAAGAAAGATTAAACTTCTTTTACGTAACCTTTTAATGGTAAAATAGAAAAAGGTTAGAAAAGAAGAAGGTGGAATAATGCACATTATCATTGCTGGAAACGGCGTGAGCTCGGTAACTTTTTTGAAAGAAATAAAAAAAACTTTAGATGACGTTGAATTTGACATCTTTAGCGAAGAAGTAAGACCTTTCTACTGGCGACCCAGATTGATAGAAATACTTGCAAACGAAGCAACCATCGATGAAATCACACCTTACAACGAAGAGTGGTACGAAAAACACAACGCGAAATTACATCTTTCAGAAAAAATAACAAAGCTCGATGTGAAGAATAGAATTGTCGAAACTTCTAAAGGAAATCGATTAAAATACGACGTGTTTATCTTCGCGAACGGATCCAAACCATTTTTGCTTCCGGTAGAAGGTAACAATTTGAAAAATGTCCATGTCCTGAGAACTTACGATGATGTGGAAAAGATAAAATCTCATTACGGAAAATCTAAAAAATTCGTGATAATAGGCGGCGGAGTTCTTGGAATAGAAATGGCGGCAGCCTTAAATAGAGCCGGGGAAAAAGACGTCTCAATAGTCGAATTCTTTCCATACCTCTTACCTCGCCAGCTTGACAAAGCGGGTGCTTTTGTGTTGAAAGAAAGCCTCGAATCGAAATACCAAATGCGTATTCTTTTCGGAAAGGCAACATCGAAAATCATTGGTAAAGACGAAGTTGAAGGCGTTGAATTCTCGGATAAAAGCTCCGTAGAGGCAGATGTGGTCATCTTTTCAACTGGCGTTAGGCCAAATGTGGAAGTGGCAAAAGAAGCCGGTATACAAGTTGAAAGAGGCATTGTGGTTGACGAAAAATTGCGAACAAGTGCAAAAGACGTTTACGCCATTGGAGACGTCGCACAACACGGAAAAGTAGTGTACGGAACTGTTGAACCAGCCGTGGAACAAGCCAAGACGTTGGCAAAAGTTCTTTCATTTGAAAATGCAAAATACAGCGGTAGCGTAATGTCGAATACGCTTAAAGTGGCCGGAATAGAGCTTCTTTCAATTGGAAAAACAGATCCGGATAGTGGAAAAGTGCGCTTTTCCTCTCAAGGCGACAGTAAACGTGGTTTGTACAAAAAAATTGTTGTTGAAAATGGAAGATTCGTGGGCGCCATAACAGTCGGTGTTTCGAAAAAAGAGGCGTTGAATTTTAAAAAATTTGTGCAGGAGGGGCAAAGTCCAACTTCTGGAATTTCAAAATACGTGAATTTGGAGGAGGATTGAAAATGAAGGATTACCTTTATTCGGCTGATGAACTTCTTGAAATGGCTTTGAAAATAGAAGAAGATGGGGAAAAATTTTACACATTCCTTTCTGAAAAACTTGAAGACGATAGAAAGAAAGAGCTGTTTTCATATCTGGCAGGCCAAGAAAGAGAGCACGCCGAAACCTTTAAAGAGCTTTCAAAAGGACTTGTTGAGGAAACCGATCCATCGTTCTGGGAAGAGGCTTCAAAGTACATAAGGAGCATAGTTGAAAATAAAATATTCCCGAGTCTTGAGGAAATGAAGGAAAAATCCAAAAATATGACTCTAAACCAATTGCTTGACTTCGCAATCTCGATTGAAAAAGAAACGGTTATCTTTTACGAAGAACTGTACGACATGGTTAGAGAAAAAAAGTCTAAGGAAATACTTTCCAAAATAATACGCGAGGAAGTTTCACACGTTAGAAAACTTTCTCTTTTAAAAGAGTAAAGGAGTGATCTATATGAAGAAGGTATACGTTCTGTTCCTTGTTATCGCGCTGTCTTCATTGGCTCTTGCTGGAGGAATAATGAGTTTCGTTCCTCAAAGTGCCAATTTTGTCGTTAACTTCACAAACAATTCTCAAAATTACGACGCTTTGAAAAAGGTGAATGTCTTCTCATTTCTGCTTAACGATCTGGGAATCGAAAATCTAATTCAGGCATCTGTAAGCCAAACCGCCGTCTCAATCGGGGTAAAATCATCTCAAGTGTGGCAATTTACCAAAAATGATTTCGCCATCTTTGGAAATGCGAATGTCAAAGAACTAAATTTAAAAGAGGCTAAAAGCAATCAGCCAAGCTTTGAAGTGGTTTTAAAGGGAAAGTCCAAAATACTGCTGAACCTCTTATCCGCGCTTGTTGGCGGAAATGTCGGTAAGAAAAACGTGGATAACTACACCATGAACACATTTGAAACGAACGGAATTACACTCTACGTAATGGAACACGAGGGCTACACCCTTATCTCAAACGATCCTGAGTTGATATCTCAATCTATAAAAACATACGAGGGGAAATACCCTTCATTTACCTTTTCTCAAAAGATACCATCCAACATATGGTTTGAATTTTATACGAAAAACAGCGTGCCTGCCAAAAATTTAGAAATGGTCCCCACCGATGGATATGGATACGCCATGGTGGAAAACAACGCATTGGTTTTAAAGGGAACGTCGAAGTTTAAATACAACGATGCGAAATTGAGGGATAAACTGATATCTTTCAATCCAAATGCTCGTTCTTTGGAAGAAATGCCGGCGACGGGAGATCTATGGGCAGCTGTAGACATTGCCGATCCAGTTGGTTTTTACGATTTGATAAAAAAGTACGCACAAGACTTTAATTTAGAAGATCATGCGATCTCAACAGACGAAGGAAGAAAAATCACACAACACCTTAATGGAAAAGCGTTCTTGGACGCGAGCCTCTCATCTGAAGATACGAATTTCGCAGCCACGATTTACCTGGCAAAAGATCTGTCAGAATACATACCAGAGTTCTCAAAGGACGCTTCGGCCACATTCACGTGGAAAGGTCACACCGTCACGAGGGATGACACCGTTGAAGGGACAAAAACCACCCATACCTTCACCATATTCTATCCGAACAAAATAGTCATAACTGACATGGAACCTCAAAAAGCTGAAACATTTATCGATTCTTCAAATAGCGCAAAAGAGATGGGCAATTATTCGTTTTTTGCCAATTCAACGTGGAACAAAGCGTTCTTAATTGCATACATAGACGTTGGAAAGATCGTAAAATCCCTTTTGCAATATCCTTTAGTTTCAGGCGCTTTTTTACAGATGAAATTCGATAAAGATGCCAATTTGGATTGGCAATTGATGATAAAGTAAAAGAGTTATTGAAAGGAGAAAACAAATATGAAAGCCACTTCTAAAAGCGTGGAAGAGATCGAAGCATCACTAACGCTGCGAATAGATTCAAAAGCTAAAGAACTAAAAAAAGACGGAAAAGATCTGGTGCTTTTCACGGCTGGGGAACCTGATTTCAACACTCCCCAGGAAGTAAAAGAAGCAGCTATAAAAGCTATAAACGAAGACTTCACGAAGTACACAAAATCGAGCGGTATATTGGAATTGAGAGAAGGTATCTGTGAAAAATTGAAAAAAGACAACGGCCTATCTTATTCACCGGACGAAATCGTGGTTTCAAATGGAGGAAAGCAAGCGCTTTTCAACGCGTTGGGTGCCATACTAAACCCAGAAGACGAAGTCATCATTATAACACCGGCGTGGATAACATATTTTCCCCAAGTAAAACTGTGGAAAGCTAGACCCGTAAAAGTAAAAACGTTTCCTGAAAACGATTATCTTCCAAAAAAAGAAGATATCGAAAACGTTGTAAACGATAAGACAAAGGCGATTCTTTTCAACTCTCCAAATAATCCTACTGGGGCAGTTTACGATCTAAAAACCATTGAAATGCTTGCGGAAGTGGCTATAAAACATGACTTATACGTTATAGCCGATGAAGTTTATGAAAAAATGGTGTACGACCTTCCACATATTTCCATAGCTTCTCTGGATGGAATGAGAGAGAGAACTATAACGATAAACGGCTTTTCAAAAAGCCACGCTATGACCGGCTGGAGAGTAGGTTACTCGGCGGCACCATTGGAAATATCGAAAGAAATTTCAAAAATACAGTCTCACACAACTTCTAACATAAATTCGATAGCACAAAAAGCCGCGCTTAAAGCCTTAAGTGTCGATACACAATACATGATGGATGAATACCGTAAGCGACGTGATCTGATAAGCGATTTGCTTAAAAAGGCTAATTTTGATTTTTTCAAACCCAAAGGTGCCTTTTACGTCATGATCAACGTGAATGAATTCTTGAACGATCACAAGAGCACAGAAGATCTTTGCATGGAACTAATGGAAAAAGCGGGAGTGGCCATGATACCAGCCGACGCATTTGATATGAAAGGATTCGTGCGCCTTTCTTTCGCGACATCTCAAGAATTGATAAAAGAAGGGCTAAGAAGGCTTACAGAATACTTGAAATAAGCCTTTCAAATGTACTATAATATCGCCAACAGTAGGTAAAAGGGCGTTGTTTCAACGTTTCCAGCCCGTAAAATATGGGAAACGGAATTCAAAAATTCCGTTTCCTTTTTATTTTAATCAGATAGGAGGGAAATGAATGCAAAAAAGCGTAAACGTGAAAAGATTAACCATCAACTCCGCTTTCATAGCGTTAAGCGTCATTTTAGAAAGATTTTTATCCGTGAGAATGGCGTTTTTCGGCGTGGAAGGGGTAAGAATAGGAATAGGGGCGCTGCCAATATTTTTGGCTGGATTTATCTTTGAACCATTAGACGGTCTCATCGTTGGAGCATTAGCCGATCTTGTGGGTTACTTCGTGAGCCCAATGGGCGCGTACATGCCTCAATTTACGCTCACGTCCGCGTTAACCGGATGGATTCCGGCTGTCATGTACAAATACGCATTTAGAAGAAAACTCAACTTTCTATCCCTTTTTGTGGCAATAGGGACTGGACAGTTTATAACGGACATGATAATGGTGCCGTATTTTATACACACCCTTTTCAAGGTTCCATACGCCGTTTTGATGCCTCCGAGAATGATAGGATATCCGATAATGTTATTCATATATCCATTGCTGACATTACCTATAATGAAAAGAATACCCGCATTCAATAAAGAAGCGTTGCGACGAACAAAGCAAAGTTAAAATTTTTAAACTTTTAAGATAAAACAAAAAGCCCCTCCATTTTTGTTTTTGGAGGGGCGGTGTTATTTAATTTCATCAATGGGTATCTCTGTATTTTTTTAAAACTTCTAACGCGTAGTCAATGTCGTACTCCGTGTGATCTGCGCAAATTTGGAAGCGGATCTCTTCATCGCCCTTTGGAACAACCGGAAAAGCAAGGCCTGTGGCGAGAATTCCGTTTTCCATTAGGAAATTGACAAGATCCTTCGTTTTTTTGGTATCCCGTATCATAAGGGGAACAACCGGATGCTCTCCCTTAATAACTTCATAACCCAAATTGACAAGACCATCTTCAAAGCGCTTTGTCATATCATGAAGATGTTTCATCAGCGCTTGTCCCTTTTCGCTGTCCAATATTTCAACGGCTTTCAATGAAGCCGCCGCCTCGCCCGGGGTAATTGGATTGGAGTATATGTACAGCGGGGCGCTCTCACGCAGATAATCTATAACCGTTTTATCGCTTACCACGTAACCACCGTTTACGCCTAACGCTTTTCCAAGGGTCGCGACTAAGACATCGATACGGTTTTCATTCAAGAATTCCGTCGTGCCCCTGCCGGTTTTCCCAATCGCTCCAACGCCATGCGAATCGTCCACGACGGTTATCACGCCTTCTTCGAATTTATCGTTGTACTTCTCGGCGAGATCGGCTATCGTGTTGAGAGGCGCCCATTCGCCGCGCATGCTGAATATGCCATCAGTTACCACGATCAATCGTTTCGCATTCCCCACGGATTGTTTGATTAACTCTTCAAGTTCATTCATATCGTTATGCTTGTAGACTTTCTTGTCTTTTGGTTTTGCGAGCCTGATCGCGTTGATGATACAATTATGATTCAATTCGTCGCTTATGATTATCGTTTCTTTCGTTGTAAGTGGTGGAATTATTCCCATAACAGTAGCGTAAGCGGCGCTGAAAATCATGCAATCTTCTCTTTTATGAAATTCTGCAAGCTTTTTTTCAAGCATTTTATGCGGAGAATAAGTCCCACTTATAAAACGCACCGCGCCCGGACCGGCTCCAAATTTTTCCGTTGTCTCTTCTTCAGCTTTTATAACTTCCTTATTTAAAGCCATTCCAAGGTAATTATTGGCGTTCATCCTGAGGAATTCTTTATCTCCGTACCCTTCTATGAAATACCTTACTCCTTTTTTGCCTTCCGCTGGCTTTATGCCAGTAATAACCGCTTCTTCACCCTTCAGTGTTCCCTTTTCTTCAAGTTCCTTCAAATGATTTTGCAAAGCTTTTTTAACCTTCGCTAAAGGCATCTTTACCCCTCCTCACAATTTAATTGATAACTTACTCGATAATTTCTCAAGCATATCCGTTGTCATGGATTCAAGATCGTATTCCGGTTTCCATCCCCATTCGGCACGCGCCGCGCTGTCATCTATTCGATTTGGCCACGAATCCGCAATGGCTTGGCGAACTGGATCTATATCGTACTCTATGGCGAAATCTGGAATGTGTTTTTTTATCTCTTGCGCTATTTCCGCTGGAGAAAAGCTCATCGCCGTTATGTTAAAAGCGTTTCGATGAATTAGCTTTCTTTCATCGGCTTCCATGATATCTATGGCGGCCTTTATGGCATCAGGCATGTACATCATGTCCATACGCGTATCTGGCCTTAAATAACAGGTGTACTTCCCATGCTTTAAAGCCTCGTAATATATCTCCACGGCGTAATCCGTGGTACCGCCACCGGGTAGAGCCACGTAAGAGATGAGACCCGGAAAGCGCACTCCACGCGTATCGACTCCAAATTTTTGGTGGTAGTAATCACACAATAACTCACCAGCAACTTTTGTTATTCCGTAGATCGTGTTTGGACGCTGAATGGTATCTTGTGGTGTGTTGTCTTTAGGGGTATTCGGTCCAAAAGCCCCTATCGAGCTTGGAAAGAACACAGCACAATTGTTCTCCTTGGCGACTTCCAGCACATTTAGAAGACAGCCCATGTTCACATTCCACGCAAGTAAAGGATTTTTTTCTCCAACAGCGGAAAGCAAAGCGGCTAAATGGTATATCGTGTCAACCTTGTAGCGTTGAACCACACGGTTTACCGCGTCTCTGTCTGTACAATCAAGCAACTCAAATGGTCCCGATTCGAAAATCTCTTCGCCTGGTCTTCTCTTATCACTTGCCACGACATTTTCCGATCCATACCTTTTACGCAATTCCGTCGTGAGCTCTGAACCTATCTGTCCTCCTGCACCAACAACCAAAATCCTTTTCATTTTCGCACATCTCCTTTACCTTTTTAAAGATGCTTTTTCTCTGTATTTTTCCTTACCAAATGTATTTTATCACAACAAAGATTGTTACGGCCATTTTTGCGCTTACCTAAGCTTAATTATTGCGTTTTTTTTCGTTTGTCGTAAGCCCTTAAAGTTCCCCCACGAAAACGATGGTCAAAAACGCGCCAACGGCTATTCCAACTAAGAGCAAAAACCCGAGTTGCATGTAAAGGCGCAATGGCGCAAAGAGTAAAGTTGCGAATCCTGCCATCAAGCCAAAAGCGCTTATAAGTATAACCGGTCCCACTTCATTTATAACTTCTTCAACATTTTTTATCATACGGTAACGACTTATGGTGTGGATGGAATAATCTATTATCAATCCCATGAGCACGCTGGATATTATCGCCGTCGAAACTTCCAAATTTATACCTGAAATTCCCATAATCGCAAAATTAAACACAACAGTTAAAACGATCGGAACGGAAGCGATCAACGGAGGTATAAAACTTCTAAAAGTTATGATGAGAAGTACAAGTATGAATATGAAAGCCATAACTATTGTGTAAATTTGGTTTTGCATTATGGAATCGTTCATAACGGAATAGATAAGGGAAGGAGAAGTTATTTCCACTTTGTATTGTGAAAAACGTTTTCCCAATTTTTTTATGGCCTTCGCTATCCTTTGAGCGCTATTCGTATCTGTTAAAGGCGTTTTTACCAGCAAACGTGTGGTATTACCATGAAACCACTCTGAAAAGTAAGGCGCGTACTTTGGATTTTTCGAAAGTGTTTGAAGAATCGGAAAAGGAACGTTAAATGATTTTGAAATGTCAATTGCGGAGTTGACTCCGGAAACGCCGGGAATTTTTTCGATATCACTTATGAATTTTTCCAAATTGTACGAATCTTCCTGAGTAAACGCCTGATCTTTTTCAACCATCACGTAAAAGGGAAGCACCCATCCAAAGTATTCTTTGGCAGCGCGCGCCGAAGCGTTCACCGTCGAATTGGATTTAAAATACTCGAATTCATCCGAATTCACATTTATCCAGCTCATAAAAAGTGGAGACAATCCAACGAATATGAGCGTTGCGATGATAGCGTATTTGTTGAATCTGTGAGAAAAAGAAGTTTTGAATTTGAGAGTTCTGATATTCTTTTTATGAATATCAAAAAATTCAGCGATGGCGGGTATCAGAATGATGGCAAAAATGGCGCTAACACCTATTCCAATTGAAACTAAAATTCCAAACGTCTTGAAAGCGCCTATACCTGTGAAAACAAAAGAAATGAATCCAACAATGGTCGTTAAGGCAGACATGATTATCGGTATGCTTTCTTCTCTCAAGGTTTTCAAAACGGCTTCGTGATGTTCAAACTTTGAACGGTTAAACATGTATCTGTCTAAAAAGTGCAACCCATATGATGAGCTTACAACTATTATGAATATCCCAACAGTGGCGTTTATCATGTTAAGGGGAATGTTAAGCATGCCGGCAAGTCCATATGTCCACATAGCGGCTATGGCTGAAAGAAGAGGCGGAATGGCGGCGCCAACCAGATTTCCCAACCTTAAAAAGTACAATAGCCACATAAGGCCAAAAAGAAACGGTGGATAAAAGATGGCCAAAATCAAGATTGACGAATTCATAAAAGAATTCACCACTTCATTGCCCGTAATGTAATATCTCATGCCCTTGGGAAGAGAACTCCTTAAAATATTTTCCAAAGTGTTAGTCATATTTTTAGCATTGTTTTTGAGATAAACGATTATAGACGTTACCTTCGCGTGGGAATCTATGAGGTTTCCAACGTAGAGTTTTGAATTGAGAAGCTCTTTCGCGTTTGAAGTGGGGATTCCATTCCTAAAATATGGCGTGTATTTCAATCCTTTAAAAAGGCTGAATTTCACATCGGCAGCGTCAAAGATGGATTGAACACTTTTCACCGCTTCTAATTTCCTTATCTTTTCTACCACCTTGTACAACGCCAAAGAGTTACTTTTTTTGAGTAAGCCATTCGTTTTTACTATGATCATTATCTCATCTGAATCGCCAAAATCTCTTTCCATTTTTTTCATCGCCACAAGGTATGGATCGTTTTTAGGAACGAGGGCCTCATTTCCCTGCATCTTTATCTTTGATAAAAACGCGAACAAAACAAGGCTTGCTATCCCAAATATGACAAAAACGATTATGGAAACGGTTTTATCCGAGATTTTCATAGCTTCTCACCATGTTTCTCCCGCCTTTCTTAGCTTCGTAAAGCAATTTATCGGCATACTCTATGGTTTCGGTGAAGCTTTTCAAATCGTCTCTTACTGCAACTCCGGCGCTAACGGTAATTGTGAGTTCTGGCACACTTTTAGAAAAATGGGCTTCTTTTACCTTTTGCCTAAACTCTTCCAGCATATCGGTAAGAAAGTGGACTTTTTCAGATATCAATAGAAATTCCTCTCCGCCAAATCTCCCAACGAAAATGCCATTTTTCTCACCGAACTCTTTAAGCATACTTCCCAGGCCGGATAAAACCTCATTTCCAACTTCATGACCGTACGTGTCGTTAACTTTTTTAAAGTGATCGATGTCTATTATTGAAAGTTCAAAATCTTTGCCAGCTTTCCACAATTTTTCGAGATGCTCTTCAATCGCCCTGAAGTTCGCGATGCCTGTTAAATCATCAAAATAAGCGTCTTTACGATAATCGTTCATTTGAATGCCTATTTTGAATATACCACCAAGCTCTTCACATATTATGGAAAGCAACGCCTTTTCCCTTAAAGAAAATTCTTTTTCTCTCCAAAGCGCTATCACGCCTTCTTCCTTTCCGTCGTAAGAGATAACGTTGTAAATCCCCTGCAAATTGGAAAATTCCTCTTTTCCAGCTAAAGTTTTGTAAGTGTGAAGCGAAGGAAAGTAAGGTCTCTTCATCTCTGAAAGTAAAGTTCTTTCCATCTCCCTGGGATTTTTAGAAGAAGAGTAAAGCAGCATCTCACTCATGCTTATCACGAGTATGGCGATGGATTCAACGTTGAATATGCTCTTCAACAAATTTCTTATCTTTTGAACTGTATAATCCATGTCTTCAACGTGATTTGAAAGTTCTCTCGTTTCCGCTCTCAAAGTTGTTTCCGTCAACAACTCGTCCAAAAGCGTCGCGAACATTTCTTTTCCGTTTCTCGGCGCGATTTTGTTTTCCCATTTGAATTTTTCCAACATCTTTTCGACGTTTTCAAGCGCGTTGCGAGAGCTCTTCTCTATGTACGCGTCCGCCCCTGAGTACATGCTCCAGAACCTGTCCACGGTATCGGCGGAACCTGTCAAAAGAATAATCGGCATACCTTTGAGGTTGGGATCTTTTTTCAAAATCCTGCAAAGCTGATAGCCGTTCAATCCAGGCATTACAACGTCGGAAATGAGGGCGTTGGCACTTATTTCGTATATCTTCGAATAAGCTTGTAAGCCATCTTCAACGGTTATAACATCGTGGCCATTTTTGATAAAAAATCCTTCAAAATGGCCCGCCACATCTTGCTATCATCGGCAACCACGATTTTCAACGCCATTCCCCCTGTTACTCAAGACTCAAAGCTTTCCACATCTTTAATCATCTCAAGAAATTCTTCAACCAACTTGGGATCGAATTGCTTTCCCGCATTTTTTCTTATTTCTTCGATGGCATCTTCTTTTTTCTTCGCGCGACGATATGCCCTATCACTTGTCATAGCGTCGTAAGCGTCACATATCGCCATTATCCTCGAATTTATCGGAATCTCTTCACCCGCTATTCCTCGCGGATAGCCTTTGCCATCCCACCTCTCATGATGGCACTTTATGATCAACGCCACGTCGTGAAGCTGCGCGCCTTCTTCTACGATCTCCGCACCCACTAGTGGATGCTTTTTTATCTCTTCAAACTCTTCCAACGTGAGCTTTTCTTTTTTGTTCAAAATTTCCAATGGAACAAAAAGCTTTCCCACATCGTGAAGTATAGACTCTTGCCAGATCTTTTTCAATTCATCTTCACCAAATCCCAACATCTTTGCTAAACGAACCGAGCAATTCGCAACTCTTTCAGAATGACCTTCAGTGTAAGGATCGTACTTTTCAAGAATTTTTGTCAGCATCATCGTGATCTTGTTCTTCATCTCTTCTTGAGCTTTAGAGTACTTTCTCAATATGTAAAAGGCGGAGGCTATCTTTGAAAAACTTTCAACCGCCTTTACGTCCTCTGGAGAAAATTGCTTGTCGCTATTTTTAGGAATGTCAACACACAAAAATCCTTCTTTATCTCCGGAAAGATCTAAGGGAACCATTATCGTCTGTTTTATCGGTAAAATGGCTTCTTTCAACTTTTCGAGTAATGAATCCGGAATTATTCTTTCGTCAAATTCAAGTATGTTATTTATAACTTTTTTGTCACTGTTAAGAATGTACTTAGAATTTAAGTGAAGCTTTCTCAATTTTTGAATGTCGTGTCCAACAGCCGCCACAAAGCGCCATTCATTGGCATCTATGAGAGAAAGTGAACCGTACTTCGCGACGGGTACGACTTGAAGTGTGCTTTTCAAAACCTGGTTGAGAAATTCGTTCTCACTCATTTCAGAAATTCCCATCTTTGCCAACAAAGTACTTATATTTTGAAAACGAAGGTTTAAACTTTCAAGCCTTTTGTAAGCGTTTTTCAACTCTAAATTCGCCGTTCTCAGCTTTTCTTTTGCTCTTTCTTCTTCGGTAATATCCCTTAACGAGGCTAACATAACGGCTTCACCGTTCAAATAAATCGTTTTAGTGTTGAAATGGCACAATCTTTCCTTTCCATCTTTCCTTATGATCACGGCTGTGTACTCTTTTGGTGCCATAGCACCGTTCTTTCTTTTCTTATGATACTTCATAAGACGCGGAAAATCTTTTGGATGAACTACATTCCACGCGTTCATAGTCAAAAGCTCTTCCTTAGAGTATCCGGTTAGGTGGCTGACTTCTTCGTTAACGAAGAGCAATTTTCCGTCATCGAAAATTATTATGGAATCGTGGCTCTTTTCCAAGATGGATTTGTAAATTTCCCTCTCATTATCGAGAGACTTTCCCATCCCTCTTACCCTTAAAATGTTGTGTGCCAGATGTGAAAACAATTTCATCTTCTTTAAATCACGCTGTGAAAATACGTTTTCATTAGATGCGATACCCAGATCAACAACGAACTTTTCGCTTCCACTTGAAAACAAAATACAGGAAAGCGATTCCTTTAAATCAACTCCAGTTGTCTCAAAAACCGCTTCTTTCCATTCTTCATTTTTCGTTTCACAAGACGAATTGAGCAGTGACAAAAAAGCGGAAAAAGGTATCTTTTTTATGTTTTTGTCGTATCCAAACGAAGCTTTTATAAGGACCGTATCTTCGTTAACTTGGAACAAAACGCCATATTCCGCTTCTTTAACCAATTCAGCGGTAACTCTTAAAATTCCTTCAAAAAATTTTTCATCGTCTTCAAAGGGATTCACTTTAGACACGAAATCCACCATTAGTTTCATGTCCTGTGGAAAATCTTCTAACATGCTTTCTCCTTTTCGCTTATCAAACTTACTTTTTAACTCTTAACGTACATCAAGCCGCTTTTTAATACCTCCTCCAAGCCTTGCCATAACCGAGGAGCTTTTAATTCTGTAGCTATGATACCACAGCGAATAATTTAATTCAACGACGTGGTGTGTTAAGCATCATTATGTTATAATTGTATAAACATTTTATGTGAAAGGGGCATATAATGGAAAATGATTATCATATGAAAAAATTTCCACCAGAAATGCAAGAATTGATAGAATTCATCTCCACGCTTAACCCATTTGAAAGCGATGCGAGCGATTTTCTTTCACGAATGTTAAGGAAATTGATGAAAATAATTCACGAAGCGGATTGTGGAAGCGCTTTTATATACAAAAATGGAAAGGTAAAGTTCGTCGATGCCGTGTGCCACGATTTGGAAGCTTTGAAGAGATTGGAACTCGATGAAGATGAATTTAAGCTTCCAAAAAACGAAGTGTTGTTGGTAAAAAACACTTTGGATTTGCATTCAGATGAAACGAGAAAAAAATTCGCCGGTGCCATTAAACCTTTAAAAGAATCGTTGGTCTTCGATCTGAAAGTTGGAAATAAAAACGTGGCGGGAATAGGAATAGACATTCTAAAAGAAAGTGAAAAACATTTCAGCAAGCGTTCTTGCGAAATCGTAAAATTGTTTAAAAATTTGGCAGCGAACGCTTTTAAGATAAAAGTCCTGGAAGAGGAATTAAACAGAAGCAAGATAAAGTTCAAAACGTTAAGCGATTTTTCGCCAGTTGGAATAGTATTAATCGATTCGTCTTTGAAGTTTTCATACGCTAACAGAATGGCGTGTGAAATGAGTGGGTACACAAATTCTGAACTTTCTAAAATGAATTTTTGGGAGCTTATTCATCCTGATTTCGTGGAAATGGTGAAAGAAAGGGGATTGAAAAGAATTAAAGGTGCCAAAGCCGTAAAGGAATACGCCGTTAAGATCGTAACCAAGAGCGGAAATGAAAAGTGGGTGGATCTCCGCTCAAAAAAAGTGGAGCTATTTGGTGAACCAATGCTCGTGGTCTCAGCCTTAGACGTGGATGAATTGAAAAGATTACAGCAAAGCAGAGATGAAATCATGAAACGCTACGAACTCGCGCTGGAATCGTCAAGAATCTCTGTTTTCGAATACGACGTGATTGAGGAAAATTTGAAAATTTCCAAAGAAATTTTCATCCAATTGGGTTACAATCTTGGCGATTTCAACGATTCTATCGAATCATTTCGGAAATTGGTACATCCTCACGATTTTGAAAACGTCTTTGAATCGTTAAAAAAGTACGTGGAAGACAGAAATTCACAATTCGATGTCGAATATCGAATGCTCTCACGTGAAGGAAAATGGCAATGGATCTCGGCTCGCGGAAAGGTGATAAAAAGCGATGAAAATCAAAATCCTTTGACAATCTTTGGAATTCTTGAAAACGTAAACGAACGAAAGAAAATAGAAGAAAAACTCAAAGAGTACGCCACCTATGATGAATTAACCGGCGTTTACAACAGAAGAACTGGCCTGGCAATACTCAGTGAAAAGATGAAATCTTCACAAAGAAGTGGACAGCCCCTTTCAATATGCTTTGTAGACGTAAATGACCTCAAGCACGTCAACGACAAATTCGGTCACGCTTGCGGGGACGAATTGATAAAAACGTCTGTTAAGCTGATGCTCAAAAATATAAGAAAATCAGACGTGCTGTGCAGAATAGGAGGAGACGAATTTCTTTTGATATTCCCATCTTGCACTATGGAAAATTCGGAGAAAATGTGGCAAAAAGTCAAAACCGACTTTCAACGCCTAAACGAAAGCGGTCAAAAGCCTTACAACGTGATTTTGAGTCATGGTTGCGCGCAATATGATTTTAGAAGCACACAAGACGAGTTGATAGCCATCGCCGATATGAAGATGTACGAAGAGAAGAAAAGAATGAAATCAAAGAAATTCAATCTATTCCGTTAAAACGCCAGCACCTATTAGCCCATCTCCAACATGGACCAAAAGCACAGGAGTGGTGCTCTTTTTAAAAACCACGTCGGCGTTTAAAGGCTTTAAGTCTTCCTGTATGTAGTCCACCAATTCAAGTGTTTGAGAACTCTTTCCAGAATGGTAGATGGACAGCGCAATAACCTTTTTATCCTTTGTAAATTCCTTCAAATCTATCAGCATTCTATCAACTGCCCTCTTCATGCCACGAGCCTTGGTTACGGTGTAGTACTTTCCGTTTTTGTCCACGGAGATAACCGGCTTTAAACTCAATATCTCCCCCATCGTCGCGCCAACCCTTCCTATTCTTCCACCGGCTTTCAAAAATTTCAAAGTCGGAATCGTGTAGAAAAGCTTTGATTTTTCAATGGAAGCCTTCACTTCATTTATCACTTCTTCAAAACTCGCCCCGCTGTCTATCGACCGCAAAGCTTTGTAAACCAAAAACCCCGCTCCCATCGATATGTTCAAAGAATCTACAATTTCAATTTTGATGTCAGGAAACTCTTTTACGAAATCAGAAGAGGCCATCTTAAAAACGTTATGCGTGCCGCTTAATCCACTTGAGATATTCACGCCTATTATTTCGTTGTACCCATCTTTTACCATTTCCATGAGGGCGTTCTTAACTTCATCTGCATTTGGCAAAGAGCTTTTTGGAAAACCTTGTTTCATGAATTCCAAAACTTTTTCTTCATTTATTCCAAATCTATCTTTGTATATCTTGTCGCCTAATATGACTTTCAGCGGAACCATTTTTACACGTTTGTCTTCTAAAATTTCATTTGGAAGATCTGTTCCGGAATCACATATAACTCCTATCATACCTCAACATTCCTTTCAATATTCTTTAAGACATTATACAATAAAAGAAAGCGTTTTTGGCTTTTTGGGTAAGAACGGCAACAAAAAAGCCCACTTTATGTGGGCTTTAATTATTAAAGATTTAATTGATTATCACCAGTATCTGGCTATAACTGTGGTAACTCCTACACCAGCTGATGGAAGACCAGAATCAGTTTCAAAATTAGTAACACTAGTTGCTTCTTGCCAAGCATTGTATACATCAGTAGGATTAGCGGCACTCCCGCTGTATACAATTGCTATGGTAGCGTTTTCGCTGATTGGAGTATTACTTGTCTGTTCCCAACTAGTGTTACTCGCATCATAATAATAAATTCCGTACTCACTTGTATCTATTTTTCCAGTAAGGTAATTTCCATTTACCAGAGTATTCAAAGCCGGTAGTTTGTGTTCGCTGTAAGCGTAATTTTGAACGGCACTCTCAATGGATCTTAAATTTTCCGCTATTCTTGTAGCGTTCGCATGCTTTATCGCATTCAACGCAACAGGCACCAAAGCTCCCATCAAAGCGGCTATAACAGCCATAACGATGAGAAGCTCAACTAACGTAAAACCTTCTTTCCTCTTTCTCATTAAGTTCACCTCCGTAAAGTTTTCCTTTTATTCTTAAGAAACTTCTTCATTCTAACATATTATCGTCTCGATGGTCAACAAACTTTAACCTTCATTTTCGCTTTTCACGTTTTCACATATTTCCTTAACGAATTCAACAAGCTTCAAATCTTTTTTCTCCCACGATTTCCAAAATGGACGCTTGGGAATTTTAGCTTTCACTATAGCCTGACAAAGCAAATATTGCGTGTACGCTTTCAATCGTGGAACATTTAAATATGAAGCGGCGTATTCTAAGGAAGAAAGGTTTAATTGTTCAAAAGAAGAAGAAGGAAGGTAATTTAAAAGTTCTGGCAAGATCTTTTCGTAAACTGCAAAATCTACGCTTTCATTTTTCACATTCACACCAAGAATATTCGCCAACTTTTCAACTTCTTTTTTATTCATTTTCAGCATGGTATCTATTAAAATGTTCTTTGAAGATGGGTATATATAATATTTCCTTCCAACTAATTTTCCGAAGAATTTCATCGTGTCTAAATATCCCATCTCTTCCCATACTCTTTCTTGAGATGGGACGAATTCCATCGCGCTTCCAATCGGACCCGATGGATTTATCACCTTGAATTCAACATCTTTTGGAATTTTGGGAAGAAAAATTGGGATATCAGAAACGTTTACAAGCAATACATGTTTAAAGCCTTTTTTCAAAGCCATGTCAACTGGCGCGTTGTTGTAAAATCCTCCATCTATATAGACGTTATTTCCTATCTTCCATCTTTTAAAAAGAGGGTAATTCGCGCTTGCCATTAGGTAATCAAGAAGCTTTCCCTTTGGAATGTTTGAAAGATACAATTCCAAAGGAGTGAAATTTGAAATGTCAATCGTTACCAGCCCAAAGTTAATTCCGCTTTTCCTCACTTTTTCTTCATCGAGATATTTGGAAATTAGGAATGCCAAAGGCGAAACGTTGAATCCACCAGATAAAAGAACCTTATAGATTTTGGGAAGAGAAAGCCTGAAAACACTTGTAGAAGAGGTAGAAGGGAGCTCCAATACACTTTCAAAAGAGAGGTTTTGCCATATTTTGTACAATTCGTCCACATCACCTTGAACGTAAAATACACCGTTCAGCGATCCAACCGATGTTCCGTAAACACCTTTTACGTTCAGTCCTACCTCTTTTATGGCTTTCAGGGCTCCCGCCTCGTAAGCGCCGCGTGCTCCTCCACCAGATAGCACCAATGCCCATTCAGGAAGGGCAAATAGGATAAGTGCCGTTCCCAACAAAATTAGAAAAAAAAGCAAGATGACCTTTCTCGTTGAAAATCACCTTCTCAATAAAAGTGATTGGAAAATTCCAGTTTTCTGAATTGGAGTCTTTCCCCCTTCGGCAGCTCTGCCGCCACTTCCCCCGCAAGCGGGGGCAGACTTACTATATAAAATTGCTTCACCGCCACTTTGCCCATAAATGGGGGCAGACTATATGAAAATAACTTCGTTGACACCTCTTATTTAGAGACAGAGTGAATCTCATGATATTTGAGTCCCCTCTCACAGAGTGGGAGGGGTGGCAACGTTAGTTGGCGGGGAGGGTTGATGATTTTATCCATACTTCTATTCCTCTTAAAACACTTTCAATGTTTTCTTTTACCTCTTTATCACTGAACCTCAAAACGGTTATTCCATAACTCTCAATTTCTCTTTGCCTTTTCATATCCAACTCATATTTTTCGTCATGACTGCTTCCATCTATCTCTATCACTAATTTCAATTTTCGGCAAAAGAAATCAACGATGTAATTTCCTATTATCTCTTGCCTTCTAAACCTATATCCTAACATCTGACCTTTCCTCAAATATTGCCATAATAGCGTTTCGGATAAAGTCATGTCTTTCCTTAAATTCCTTGCAAGAACTTTTAAATTCTTATTCTTGGTAATCTTTTTCTCCCCCTTTGCCAACTTGCGTTGGCACTTCCCCC
>NZ_JBPNHS010000037.1:0-24417 GCF_054006115.1 Mesoaciditoga sp.
ATTAATGTTGATTTCTTTAAAATTGCATCAGCTACAAGGTCAACAAGCGAGGCTGGATCTCCAGTTATAATAACATTCAGCAGCACACTTACAACACTTAGTTCGTTCTCAACAAGCGAGATTACTCTTTACAACACTTCCTTTGGTATAACTTACGTTGCAAGCAATGTCAAATTCGGAACTGATACTGCCAGCATTACCGAATTTTACAAACAATCAACTAATGGTCTGATTTATTCTAAAGATTTGCCAAATGGAACATACAAGGTAACTGTTGGAACAAGCATTGTGTCAAGTTCGACCGTTTGGGGAGAACATTCTGCCTCAAACAATGGCACATTCTTATTCACATTACCGTAAATTAATTGAGAGTTTTTTTAAGTTTGATCCCCACCTCTCACGAGGTGGGGATTTTTATTTGCGCACCTTTTTCACGGTGTGGGAAGTTTTGCTTGCTTATATTGCGCATCTTCGTTTTGCATTTCGATTTATTCACGTACAACTCAAGTTATACGATATTTCATATTGAAAAAAGGACCTTGAAAGAAAAGCTTTTTTGATATAATACTTTTTGGCTTAACGATATTTTGGAAAGAGGGATGAAGTTGAGAGACGTCAAAAGAAAAGGCAAAGTTGAAGTTGTTATGGGCCCAATGTATTCCGGAAAGACTGAAGAATTGATAAGAAGAATTGTGCGTAGAAACATCGCCCGCCAGGAGGGCATAATCTTTAAGATTTCATCCGATACAAGAACACGTGAAGAAAAGGTCATTTCGCGCGCGGGAACGTCTCTGAAAGCGGAAGTTATCGACAATTCATCTGAGGCTTTAAAACATGTGGACGATTTTCTGGATTACGTTGCCTTCGATGAAGCGCAATTTTTCGACGATGCGATTGTGGATGTCGTCAAAGAGTTCGTGAATCGTGGAACGGATGTGATAGTTGCTGGCTTAAACCTGGATTTCCGAGGTGAGCCATTTGGCAACGTTATGAAGATAGCCGCCATAGCCGATGAAATAGCCCTGTTGAAGGCGGTATGCGTTGTGTGTGGCGCGGATGCCACGAGAACGCAAAGGCTCATTTTAAAAGACGGAAAGTGGGTACCGGCTTCAAAAAACGATCCAATTTTCAAGGTTGAAGGTGCGGATGTGCAGGTAAGGTACGAACCACGTTGCAAAAATTGTTGGGAGGTGGAAGAATAATGGCGATAGTTGGAAGGCATGAAGAAGTTATGCCGGAGATATACGATGATGGAAAGATCGCGAAGGGTGTGGAAAAACGTGTGTTAATAGGTCCAGACAACGGCGCGCCGAATTTCATAATGAGACATTTTACGGTTAAACCTGGTGGATTTTCACCATTTCACACCCATGATTGGGAACACGAAGTCTACATTTTAAAGGGAAAAGGTTTCCTTCGCCTTGAGAATGAAAAGAAGCCTTTTGAGGCTGGAGATTACGTTTTCGTTCCGCCGAACGAAAAGCACCAATTCGCGAACGATGGCGACGAGGTGTTGGAATTCATCTGTGTGATTCCAAAGTATGGAAATTGATGAGTTAAGGGCTAAGCTTGAAAAAGAAATAAGAAGGCGGCGCATCTTTCCCCACTACATTTACATAGCGGAAAGCTTGGGATATTTGAAAATGAAGGGAGTTTTTTCGAAAAATTTTTCAGAAATCCCTTTTTCTTTTCTGGACTTCGCGAAGATATATTACAGGATTTATCGTGAAATGCCGACAATTGAATTCACAAACGTCAAAGAAAGACAGTACGTTGAATTATTCAAGGATGAAAAGCGTGTTTTGAAAGTGCCATACGTGGACGCCTTTGATGAGGTGAAACTCGCCTTTAAGGTGGTAAGCGCTTTTGGAATTTTCAAAAGCATTTTGGACGCGGTGGAAGGTTTTTCAATTCTTGAAAACATTTCATACCTTGTAACGGACGCTTTGCAAAGTGAAGATATCAACAGGATGCTGTATTTGCTGATGAAAGCGTTGACGGCGAGATACGGCTTCGCGTTTGATAGGGCGCTTTTATTTGAGAAAAATGGAAATTACCTTGTTGGAAAAAGGGCGATGGGTCCATTTGATGAAAGGGAGCTATTTCTCACGTGTTCGCAAAATTACGAAGAATATTCGCTTGAAGATTTCGCAAGCCAAATTCCTGGTGAGATCCCTCAATTCAGATTGCAAAAGTACGTTTCTTCGATAAAATTTCATATTTTTTCAAATGAAGGAAAGTTTTTAGACGTAGATGAGTTAAAAGTTGTTTCAGAGGGTGGAATTCCTATCAACGTAAAAGAAGCGTTGATGGTTGAAAGTGATGTGGTCTTGATACCAATTTCTACGAAGTACGGAGATAAAAATCTTTTCATTTTGGATAACAAATTCACAAAGAGAGAATTTTCTAAAATCATCGTTCCGCTTTTAAAACAATTTAAAAGGCAGATGGAGTTGCTCTTGGAAGATTTTCAACTGAAAGAGCGTTTGAAAGAGCTGGCGTACAATGACGAGCTAACTGGTGTAAAAAATAGAAGAGTGATAAAAGAGCTTGAAAATCAAGATGGCGTTTTGGTAATGGTGGACTTGGACAAATTCAAGTACGTAAATGATACCCTCGGCCACGAAGCCGGTGATAGGTTATTGAAAAAGTTCACATCATTGGCCAACGGCGTTTTGAGAGCGCAAGACACTGTTTTAAGGTATGGTGGGGACGAGTTCTTACTCGTTTTAAGGGATGTGAGTGTTGAACAGGCGAAAAAGGTTATAGAACGTTTGAGAGAATATGCTTTGAACAACTCGATAAGCTTTTCCGCGGGCATAACCAGCTTAAGAGCGTCCATTGAAGAAAGCATAAGGTTTGCGGACAAAGCGATGTACGAAGCAAAACAAAGTGGAAAAGGTATATGTGTAGCAAAGGAGGAGGAAGCGAATTGAATTTGCAAGAGGTTTTGAAAAAAGTCAAAGAGTACGAATACGTTGATATGAAGATTTACGATGTGAATGGAACTTTAAGACACGTTAGTTTGCCAACGACAAAAGTGACTGAAGACACTTTTAAGAAGGGTGTGGGTTTTGACGCTTCAAATTTCGGTTACGCCCACACGTCGTTCAGCGATATGGTTGCCATACCTGATGTTAACACCATGTTTGATGAGCCATTTGCCGACGGAGAAACGGTTTCTTTCATTTGCGATGTGTGGCTTCCAGATAGGTCAAAACCATTTAGTTGGTACCCAAGGAATGTTTTGAATAAGGCTTTGGAATACGTTCAAGAAATAGGCATAGCCACTAATATGATCGTGGCTCCAGAAATGGAGTTCAACCTTTTTGATTCGGTAACCCATGAAATTTCTCCGAGAAGCGTGTCGTTCAATGTTGAAAGTGAAGAGATCAGCTGGCCTTTGGCTCAGGAGCCAATGATCGGAGCGGACAAAGGCTATCATAGAACGCCTCCATTTGATTCAAAGTACGATGTAAGAAATGATATGGTTTCCATTCTTACAGATTTGGGAATGAACGTGAAGTATCATCACCATGAAGTCGGAGCGTCGCAGTACGAAATCGAGTTTAACCTTTCTGATGTCAAATTGGCGGCTGATTGGATACCGATTCTTAAATACGTTGTGAGAAACGTTGCAAATGACAATGGTTTTGTCGCTTCGTTCCTTCCGAAACCAATGGAAGGGTACGCGGGAAATGGCATGCACGTGCACCAAATGCTTGTTAACGGTAAGAGGAATATTTTTGACGATCCGGCGGGACTTTATTCGTTGTCAGATGTAGCGCTTTCGTACATTGCCGGTATTTTAAAACACGCGCCCGCACTCTTGGCGATCACCAATCCGTCCACCAATTCTTATCGCAGGCTTGTTCCGGGATTTGAGGCTCCAACAAAGCCTATTTTTGCTTTGGGGAACAGAAATGCGGCGATTAGAATACCCGCTTACGTTGCCTCCAAAGACGTGAGAAGGATCGAATTCAGAACTCCAGACGCGACTTCCAATTCTCATTTCACAATGGCAGCAATGCTTCTGGCTGGCATTGATGGGATAAAGAAAAAACTCGATCCAACCAAAGAGGGATTTGGACCATTCGAAGGAGACGAAATTCCGGCTGATGTTAAAGATCTTCCATCTTCTTTGAATGAAGCGCTGGATGAACTGGAAAAAGATCACGATTTCCTTCTTCCAGCATTCGACGAAGACTTCCTTTTGATGTGGATAGAACGTAAAAGGAGAGAGGCAAAGAGCATTTCACAAGTGCCGCATCCAATGGAATACGAACTTTATTTTGGGATTTAATGTGTTTTGCTTAAAGAACATCTGCAAGAAACCCTTGCAGATGTTCTTGTACTCAGGCGTGTTCATGATAAGGCTGTAGAAAGACAATTTTTTGAAGCCAAAGGACTGATTCTCTTTTTTAGATAGTTGAAGACAGTTTTATCAATTTTCCATTTGGTTTTAGAGTAAAATGCAGTCGTGCAGAAATGAAGTTTATATCTACGCAAAAGATCGCAATTTGTTATTGTAACAGCTTTTTCACTTCGTTTAAAGTTATATCAAAAATGTGATCTATGATGTATTCAAGAGTTTCCGTATCGGCTTTTTTGACTTTTTCTTTCATATCTTTTGTGTATTTTTCCTTAAATTTCGCTAGCAGCAGTTTTGAAGCGTTATTTCTTAAAGCTTCCAATTTCCCTTGTTGAAGTCCTTGCTGGAGCCCCTGTTCAATCGCTTCTTTTCTTTCTTTTTCAAAAATATCCACATCGAACATTTTTTTCATCCTCCTTTTCAGAAGATTTATCATTTCTTCATCATAAACGGTTCTTGCCATTACCAACGTTGCCGTTATTATGTCGTCTTTCAAATCCCTGCTGATTTTCATCTTCGCTTCTTCATCCACCAGTTCGACTATTTTTTCTTCGTTTGTGTTCTTCATCAAAGGCATTAACGCCATTTCTATGTAATTGCCATTGCCGTCCTTTACCTTTTCAATAACTTTTTCGGCATCCATTTCATAAACTTTTATCGTTTTTGGCTTGAATATAACGCACTCACTTTCAATTTTCTGTTCACCTATTTTAGCCTTTCCGAGATAAATAATGTATGTGGCTACCGGCATATGAAATTGTCTCATTAAAAGCACGTTGTAAGTCAAAAATCTGTAAAGTGTATCGTTTGTCATGCTCTGTTGGAATTCAACGTGAATGATTTCAGGCGTGTCTGTTTCCAATACAAAGTCCGCGTGAAGATCTGCCATGCGAATGTCTTTTATCTCTTCTGATAGGTATTGGACACCGTTTGGACGTATTCCAAGAAAATCTGTTATTTGGTTTAGAGAGATGTGTGAAAGGTATTTCATGATGATATCTTTTTCCGCCATGAACAGTCCCCTCAATTGGTTTTCAATTTTTATTTTACCATATGGCGTTTTATGAGTTTTGTGATTTGATAAAAATCCTTTAAATCCAAACTAAAAGAGTAGTATAATTAATAGTTGGAAGAGCACACTAGATGATTTGGAGGAATGAAGAATGGCTAAAATGGTAACAATAGAAATTGATGGGAAAGAATGGCAAGCTCCGGAAGGGGAGAATCTTTTAAAGTTTTTGTTAGATCAAGGATTTGATATTCCACATCTATGCTATCACCCGGCTGTTGAAAGCATAGGAGCGTGCAGAATGTGTGTTGTTGAGGTGGAAGGAGCGAGAAACCTTCAAACTTCGTGCACTACGAAGATAAAGGAAGGGCTTAAAATCAAAACACATACCGACCGTGTGGAAAAATCGAGAAAGATGAATCTTTCGCTTATACTCTCAGAACATCCAAATGATTGTATGACTTGCGATATGAATGGGAATTGTGCGCTTCAGGATTTGAGTTACAAGTACTTTCCAAGCCAGAAACCTTATTTTGGATTCGGAAATAGGAATTTGAAAATTGACGATTCAAGCCCGTTCATAATAAGGGATTTGAACAAATGTATTCAGTGCCAGCTGTGTGTAAGAGTTTGTAATGAAGTTCAAGGAATGTCAATCTATTCCATGGCAAATAGGGGATCAAAAGAGCTGCCCGCAACACCCTACGATTTGCCTCTTGCGGAAACCGACTGTGTGAATTGTGGGCAGTGTGCGAGCATATGCCCTGTAGGCGCCATTGTTGAAAAACCATCCATAGGAAAGGCAAGGCGCTGGGAAACAGAAAAGGTTAAAACCACGTGTGCGTACTGTGGTGTGGGTTGCCAGTTAGAGCTTCACGTAGATAGAAAGAAAAACGAGATCGTGCGCGTTATGCCTTCAGGAGAGAATCCTGAAGTTAACGATGGCATAGCCACGTGTGTTAAAGGCAAATTTGGTTACGAATTTGTCAATCATCCCGATAGATTGAAAGAACCGCTGATGAAAAAAGATGGAAAGTTCATAGAAGTCAGCTGGGATGAAGCTATGGAGTACACTGTTACAAGATTAAAGGAAATAAAAGAAAAATACGGTCCAGACTCCATTATGTTTCTATCGTCCGCGCGCTGTACAAATGAGGAAAATTATCTTTTACAGAAATTTGCCAGGGCCGTGATAGGTACAAATAACGTGGATCACTGCGCAAGGCTGTGTCACGCTTCAACAGTTGCTGGTCTGGCTGCCACGCTTGGCAGCGGAGCAATGACTAACAATTTGTTGGATATCTTGGATGCCGATGTCATACTTTTAACCGGTTCTAACACAACGGAAAATCACCCAGTTTACGGTTCAAGAATAAAAAAAGCAGTGAGAAATGGCACAAAGTTGATAGTGGCTGATCCAAGAAAAATAGAATTGGTGGACTACGCTACAATCTGGCTTAGACATTTACCAGGCACGGATGTTGCGCTTTTTAACGGGATTTTAAACGTTATAATTCAGGAAAATTTGATAGATGAAGAATTCATAAGATCTCGCACAGAAGATTTTGAAAAGGTTAAAGCCACAGTTGAAAAGTACACTCCAGAATACGTTTCACGCGTGACAAAAGTTGATAAAGAGGACATAATCAAAGCGGCCAAAATATACGGTAGCGCTCAAAATGCCGCCATAGTGTACGCAATGGGAATAACACAGCACGTGAGTGGAACACATAACGTTATTTCACTTGCCAACTTGGCAATGGCAACTGGCAATTTGGGAAGGCCTGGCACGGGCGTGAATCCTTTGAGAGGCCAGGGGAATGTTCAAGGGGCCGGCGATATGGGCACGCTTCCAAACCTTTATCCAGGTTATCAAAGCGTAACTGATAGCATGGCGAGAAAGAAATTTGAAGAGGCGTGGCACGTTGAGAAACTTCCATCAAATGTTGGCTTTGCGATCACTGAAATGGCGGATGCTATTTTAGATGGCAAGATAAAAGCGCTTTTTGTGATGGGAGAAAACCCGAGAATGAGCGATCCTGATGCTTTGCATCTTGAAGAGGCTTTGAAAAAGCTTGATTTCATGGTAAGTATCGATATTTTTCCAAATGATACTACCAAATTTGCCGATGTTATTCTACCCGCTTCGAGTCAATATGAAAAGGATGGTACCGTGACGAACACGGAAAGAAGGGTGCAAAGGGTACGGCAGGCAGTTAAACCCATTGGAAATTCCAAACCAGACTGGATAATATTGAAAGAACTCTTCAACAGGTTTGGTTATAAAGCCGATTATTCCCATCCTTTTGAAATAATGGAAGAGCTTACCAAGGTAACTCCAATATACGCCGGAATAACCTACGATAGGATAGAGCACAAAGGTCTTCAGTGGCCGTGTAGAACAAAAGAGGATCCGGGTACCCCGATCTTGCACGTTGAAAAATTTACGCGACCAAATGGAAAAGGAAAATTCATTGCCGTGGAATTCGCTGAGCCACCGGAATTGCCTGATGAAGAATATCCTTTCTACCTTTCAACCGGAAGAATTCTTTACCAATATCACACTGGCACCATGACGAGAAGGGTAGAAGGTATAAACAAGATAAACCCTGAAATTGAGATTGAAATAAATCCATCTGACGCTGAAAGGCTTGGAATTGAAAATGGAGATAGGATAAGGATTACTTCAAGAAGAGGGAGCATAGTTGGCAAAGCTAAGATCACAAAGAGATCTCTGGAGGGCATGGTTTTCGTTCCATTTCACTACAGCGAAGCAGCGGCCAACGAGTTGACCCTGAATGTTATCGATCCAATTGCCAAAATTCCCACTTACAAAGTTGCGGCGGTAAAAGTGGAAAAAGTGTGAGAATGTATGGAAAAGGTAATAGAGGTTAGAGATTTAAGGAAAAAATACGGAAAATTTGAAGCTGTAAAGGGCATTGATATAGATGTTTTTAAAGGAGAGGTGTTTGGTTTTTTGGGTCCTAACGGTGCCGGAAAGACGACAACGCTTGAAATACTTGAAGGCCTTAGAAAGCCCACTTCTGGCACGATAAAGATGTTCGGCGAGGAAATAAAGGGTGATGTCATTCCCGAAATAAAAGAAAGAGTTGGGGTGGTACTTCAACAGACGAGTTTTCTTGATCACTTAAAAGTCAAAGAAATTCTGGAGCTTTTCGCTTCTTTTTTCAAAAAGTCGATTTCCATAGAAAAGGCTTTAGAAATGGTTGAACTGCAGGAGAAAGTGAACGCTTATCCTGAAAACCTATCGGGTGGTCAGAGACAACGTTTGGCGATAGCCGTGGCCTTGATAAACGATCCGGATCTCATTTTCATGGACGAGCCAACAACAGGGTTAGATCCGCAATCCCGTGAGTCGATATGGTCACTTGTGGAAAAACTGAAATCAAATGGAAAAACCGTTTTCTTAACGACGCATTACATGGAGGAAGCCCAAAGGCTATGCGATCGAATAACGATAATAGATCACGGAAAAGTTGTAGAAACGGATAGTCCGGAGCATCTCATAATCAAGTATGGTGGCGAAAGTAAAATAGATTTTTCTTGCACGCCAACTCCTCCAACAGAAAAGGTAGAAGAATTGGAAAGAAAACTTGAAGGTAAAATTCAGAAGCTTGACGATCATTGCAGAATAGTAACTACGGATCTTACCCAAACCCTTGAAAAGATAGTTTTGTGGTCTAAAGCTAACAACGTATCATTAACGAATGTGTTCTTGATAGAGCCAACGTTGGAGGATGTCTTTTTGAATCTTACCGGTAGGGAGCTGAGAGATTGAAAAGCGCTTGGCAATTTTTCAAGATACATTTTTTGAGTGATATGAGAAATAGAAAATCCATATTCTGGGCGATGCTTTTTCCGTCTATTTTGCTGTTCATTCTCGTTTTGACGTTTTCCAACCTTGGCGTGAAGGGATCTCTGAATTTCAGGATAATAATAGTGGATGAAGCGCAAAGCGTTCAAGGAATAGATTACGCAAATTCATTGATAGGCGCGTTTCGTTCACTTTCGCATCCCAACAAAAACGGTTTTTTTACCATAGTAAAGGTAATGAAAGGAAATTTGAAAGATGCGTTCAACGATGTTTTGTACTCAAAAGCCGATGCCATTATAGAAATTCCAAGAGATTTCAACAAACTCGTGATGCGATCGGTTCTCTTCGCGAAATTGGGCTTGCCGTTTGCGGCGGCTCACATAAAGGTTTACTACCTTCCGAATGAAGCTTCGTCCAGCCTTGCGCAAGGAGCAATTGATGGTGTTATGGATGAGGTGAATTCTTACATGATGTCCAAGTTCAACTATCACTTAAAGGAATTCACCGTGCGAAGTGAAACGATCGGTGAGATGATGAAAGCACCAACCTACACCGACTTTGTAACACCGGGAATTATAATAATTGGGGCTTTCACAACGGGACTACTTCTTGTTGGCCCTAAACTTGCCTTCATGAAACGTAACATGGTGATGAAAAAGTACGCTTCAACTCCGGTAAGTCCAAAATCTTTTTTCACGGGCTTTACCTTTTCCAAGCTGTTCTTGATGATAATTCAATACTTTTTGCTGGCAATATTGGCGGTTTTGGTGTTCAATTCCGCGGTCCATATTTTTTCACCGTTGGCCATACTTTACTATCTTTTCACGTGCATGATTTACATTCTCATAGGATTTGACATAGGATTTTTGTTTTCAAGCCCTACCGCCGTTAGCGCGTTGACGAGCGTCGTGAATTTACCTCTTGAATTTCTGGCTGGCATATACTTTCCACTTTTCAATTTACCGTGGTACGTTAACATTTTTGTTTGGTCCAATCCACTCTGGTACGCGACAAATGCGATGAGACAATTCCTCAACGTTGGATTGTCAACAACGCCGATGTGGTTGAACGTTTTCGTTCCGGCTTTATGGGGGATGGCTTCTTTGATTTTCCTTTCAACGCGTAAAATGTGGAAGAGAATATGAAGGTGAAAGAATGAAAAGTGGGAATACATTGCTATTAAAGAGCTTCTACATGTTTATAAGAGATGGAAAGGCCACTTTAATGATGTTCGTTTCTCCACTCGCATTCATGCTCATACTTGGTTTTGTCATAGCCGGAATATCTGGAGGAACGCAAAATGTGTCTGTCAGACTGGCATTTCACCTTTCAAAGAATCTACAGCCATTTGAGAAGGCATTGGAACAAGAGGCAAGAAACGCTGGATTTAACGCTGTTTTCGTGAAAGATGAAGAAACGATAAAAAAATTGGTTTCCTCTGCAAAGATGCAAATGGGGATATCTCTCAATTCCACCTCAATGACCTTTTTTTACAATCAGGCTTTCGGTCAATACAACAATTATTTGAGAATATTGCAGAAATTCGTTTCTCAAGCGGTGAGAAAGAGAATTTCAGGAATCCCAACCTACGTTGAAGCACAACCCGTTAAGATAAACAGAGGAGTGAATCTGACGGTTATATCGTTCATCGTGCCGGGAGCCATGGCCATTGCCATTTTGACTGCGTGTGTACTTTCAACGGCGACGGCGTTTTCAAATTATCGTTCCAATAACACTTTAAAGCGGTTAAAAGTAACACCTCTAAGTGGAAACACCTTTGCCTTTTCAATAGCCATCCACAGATTTTGGTCTTCCGTTGTTTCTTCTGTTCTAACTATTTTAGCTGCGGAAGCCATTTTTTCCACAATTTATTCTATAAATTGGCTACTTTTGCTGTTAATAACTTCCACAGCGGCCATAATGTCTATAGGTTTAGGGACGATCTTTTCGGTGGTATTCAGAGATATGTGGACAACTTTGAATTTCTCAACTATACTTCTTACCGTTATGATGCTTTTTTCGAACGTTTTTTATCCTTTTTCAATAATGCCAAATTACATGCGTGTCATTGCCCACGCGATGCCGGTGACGTATTTCACGCAAGGCTTGCGCTACGCTTTGGGAATAAGCCCAATGTACATGAGTGAGTTCCTGTTAGTGAACGCGATCTTCGCCTTTGTAGGTGTCATGCTTGTCATAATCGGAGGAAGGATCATGTTTTACTTTGAAAGGAGATAGCGATGGCTTTCTTTATATCTAAGGAATTCAAATTCGACGCGGCTCACAATTTGATAAGGTACCATGGAAAGTGCGAACGGCTTCATGGGCACACTTACAGGCTCCGTGTTACTTTGAGGGGAAAACAAAATGAAGATGGTATGATTTACGATTTCGTGGAGTTGAAGAGAATCGTGAGCGAACGAGTGATTTCAAAGCTCGATCATTCTTACATAAACGATCTTATCGAACAGCCAACTGCCGAAAATATAGCTATCTGGATATGGAATCAGATCTTTGGCGTTTTGAATGGAGAGAACCATAAGCTTTACGAAGTAAGGGTATGGGAAACGGAAAACTCTTTTGTGACGTACAGAGGAAATGATGAAGAATAAAATCTTTGAATGTGTTTTCATCTTTTCGCTCATCCTTTCTTTTTTGACGTTTGGAGGGATAGCGTTAGCCTCAAGTACAAAAAGTTTAAGCATTAGGCTTTCAATTTCAAATTTGCCAAATTCTCAAGAGTTGTTGAAAGAAATTCAGAAGTTTTCCCCTTCTCCGACTTCAAATTGGTCTTCGATGTGTGTAAAAAAGGTGTTTTTCAGGAAAAGTGATATTCCAGACATTGCAATTGTAACTTTTGAAGACGAACAAGGAGATCCGTACGTTTCTTTTCACGTTTTAAGATTTGTCAACGGTAAATGGAAAGTTGCCTTTACAAAAGGAAAAGATTTCATGTATTTTGAAGGTTTAAAAGTTGGCAAAGCAATGGAAAATGGGAGCCAGCAGGTGATCGTGTACTGTCATGAGGGAAGTGGGAACTATCTGTATTACTTCATGGTAGGACAGTTAAAAGATAAGTTAGGAGTTTTGCTTTCAGATATGCAAGAGGGTACCGAAGATAACGATGTGTGGCCGAATGGGCAGATTTATTTCCATGAGGGAGGGGTTCTCATAAGTTCTGGAAGTCAGGGAACTTTGTTCAAATGGAATGGAAAGAAGTTCACGAAAAAACCTTACATTTTAAGGCCAAACCTTGGAGATTTGAAAAGGGGCGATGTGGTAATAGCGTATAAATTTCTCGATAACGGCGATTTTTCAGCCATTCCAGTCCCATCCTATGGAACATTTGGGGGAGGACAAGCTTTATGGTCACTTAACGGCGTGCCCTTTGAAAGTAATACCGTCTTGAAGATAAAAGTTGGGAACAGAATATATCTTGATAGGCAGAATTTCAACGATGCCGTGGAGTACCTTTATTGGGACAGCAAGTACCTCAAATTCGATTTTCTTCACAGATGTTTGATAGCTTTAAAAGCGGGAAAGACGGACATAGAGATCACCAACAGGTACACGACGTTTGGCTCCATTGATTATGTGGTTGACATAGAAAAATAAGAGTTTTCATGTCGCTTGGTGGATAAAACAATCGGGCCGTGGGGCCCGATTTTAATTTTTATCTCAACGAAACTTTTATTTCATCCATTCCTTCTTTGAAATAAGCGTGCGGCATATCCGGTGTGTTATGGGCCATTCCAACTTCTCCATGCCTATCGACTATTATTATTCCCGCTTCCGTTCCTACGGTGTTGTTAAGATAATTCAAAACTGCTTCGGCAGCGTGTGGGGCATCCAAGCCCATCCCGAGAAAGTCCGCAGCGACCTTTGTTATAAGAACTCTCATCATGCCTTCACCCAAACCAGTTGACGAAGCGGCGCCAAATGGGGTGGCATACGTTCCAGCACCTGGAATGGGTGTATCTCCAACTCTTCCCAAGAGTTTCAAGAAAACTCCTCCCGTGGATGTTGCCGCCGCGCATTCGCCATGTGAATCGACTGCGACTGCACCAACCGTTCCGTGGAGGAATTCTGGATGTTCTTGAAAGAGCTTTCTCAATTTTGGCCAGTCTTTGTAGTCACCATTTATGAACTGCTTTTTGTACTTTTCCCATTGTTCTTTGCGTTTTTGGGTGATTGGATCGTGGTATTCAAATCCCATGAGTTTCGCAAAATCGTTGGCACCGTTTCCAGCCAAAAGCACGTGATCGGTTTTTTCCATAACCTTTTTCGCCAGGCTTATAGGATGTCGTATGTTCTTCACGCCCGCGACCGCTCCGAAGTCAAGATTTGGTCCGTAAGCTATTGCTGCGTCCATTTCCACTTCTCCATCGAAGGTTAAAACGGATCCTGTTCCAGCGTTGAAAAGCGGATCGTCTTCTAAAACGTTCACCGTGGCTTCAACCGCGTCAAGCGCCCTTCCACCGTTTTTTAGTATTTCTAATCCGGCTTCAACGGCTTTTTTCATGCCGTTTTCCACTTCTTTTGGATCTTTTTCCCTTACTTTTCCCGCACCACCATGTGCTATTATGGCGTACATTTTTGTGCTCCCTCCTTCTAAAAGTTCATCTTTTTTTCTTTCGCATACTTCTCTCTAAAGCTATATCGTCCATGATCTTTTGCTCTTCCCTTTGAACTTCAAGATCATGAGAACTCCTTTGCAATTCCTTCAACCTTTCCAGCGCTTTCCTTTCTTGATAAAGTTTTTTGTAACGTTCTCGTAGTTCATCTAGCTGTTTTTCCAGGTTTACCAATTCGCTGATTTTTTCTTTTCTTAAGTGATACAGGGACTGTATATAACGCATCCATTCAAGTATGCGTTCTACGCCTTCGATTCCTTCATCCATCTTATTCTGAGCTGTGGAAATTTCTTTTGCCAAATTTTCAATTTCCTCTTTAACACTTTCAATTGTATCGTTTAGCTTTGACATTTCAAGCTTTAACAGCTCGAGTGATGAGTTTTTTATGTCGAGCAACTTTTGAAGGCTGAATTTGAATTTTTTCAAATCACGCCTCTTTTAAAATTTTTACCATTTTTGAAAGCATTTTTGGTGAAGTTGCCAGAACGCTTTTTGAGTAGATGGTGAATTCATCGGAAAGTAGATCTACCACCACTCCTCCAGCTTCTTGCACGATCAGGGAACCGGCAGCCATATCCCACGGTTTAAGCTCGTATTCCCAGAAACCATCTATTCTGCCGCTTGCGACGTAACAAAAATCGAGAACGGCGCTCCCAAATATTCTCAAAGCCCTTACCTTTCCAAAAAAAGCCTCATAATCTCTAAGAACTTTTTCCCTCATGTGAACGGCACTGTATTGGTAACCCGTGTTAACAACAGCGCTTTCCAGATCGGCTACATCGCTTACGTGTATGTGTCTGCCGTTTAAAAATGCCCCTTCGCCCTTTACAGCCTCAAAAAGTTCGTTCATGAACGGATCGTATACAACGCCGATAACGGGCTTCTCTTTGTAAGTAACGGCTATGGAAACACAAGAGTGTGGAATTTTCTTTGAAAAATTCGTCGTGCCGTCTATTGGATCAACTATCCACATGTAATTGTCAGGCTTCTGTCTCTCCTCTATTCCCGTTTCTTCTCCGAAGATGACATCGTTTTGAAAGGCGGCCGAAACTTTTTCCTTCAATTTTTTTTCAACTTCCAAATCAACGTTGGTAACTATATCGTAAAAACCGCTTTTCGTCTTTGTCCATTTCAAATCTTCCACGTTTTTTCGAATTGTATTTCCGAGTTCGTAAGCCAATCCCTTTGCAAATTGAAATCTCAAAAGCAATTCCTTTTTCATGATCATTGCACCTTCCTTACGGTTACACCTTCAAGCGAATCGAGGGTCTCAATTAAAGCTTTAAAAGCTTCGTTGATTTCCTCTTCGGAAAGGGTTTTTTCCATTGAATTGTACGTTATAGTTATCGTGATGCTGTATACACTTTTTGGTATGTGCTTGCCCCTGTAAAGATCGGAGACTTTTACATCGCTTACATACGGAGAGGAATTTTTGGCGATTTTAAGTATTTCTTCCGCTTTTATTTTTCCCTTTTCCACGAACATGGAGAGATCTTTGAATGACGAAGGATATTGAGAATACCTTTTGTATCTTACGCTTTCCCTTTCATCGTAAATGGCTTTCAGATCCACATCGGCATAATGAATTGGAACTTTCACGTCTAAAGATTCAAGCACTTCTTTTGATATTTCCCCTATTTTTCCGATAATCTTTCCATTTAAGATGATTTCAGCGCTTCTGCCACTTTCAAAACCTTTTATGTTCTTTTGAGAGAAATCAACTTTTGCGTGCAATGAATTGAGAAAAGCTTCAACATCTCCTTTTACATTCAAAATCTCTGAATTTCTCTTATCGGTGTAATCTTCTTCGTTTAGCCTTCCAGCGGAAATGAACGCTATCATTTCCCTTTCTTTTTCTTCTTCGAAAATTCTTCCAACTTCGAAGAGCCTTACGGCTTTTTGCTGATGTTTTAAGTTGTAGGCGGAATCTTCCAACAGGCCTATTACAAGATCTGGTCGCATCAACGACATTTCCGGTGAAAGCGCGTTTATGAGCTTTGGGCTTTTCAAAGTTTCAGCATCGTAGAATTTCTCAACTATTTTCGGATCGACAAAGGGATAAGTTATGGCTTCATAGTAACCCAAAGCGACTGCCGCCATTTTTGCCTTCATTTTGAAGTTCCACCATTCGTTTTTCCTTGAAAAGATAAAAGGGAGAGAGCGGGTCTGTGGTAAATTTTCCAGACCGTGTATTCTCGCGAATTCCTCTATCAAGTCCACATCTTGGACTATATCTCTTCTAAAAGTTGGAACTGTAACGTTCCAGCCATCCCCTTCTTTTTCCGTTTTAAAGCCCAACCTGGCGAAGCAATCTTCAACTTCTTCTTTCTTTGTGATATACGCCACGTAAGAGTCTAACTTTCTTTTTTGAAGGTAAACTGATCTTTCTTTCATCTCATGAGGGTAAAGATCTACGAACCCCACCACGTATCCTCTTGCGAGGCCGGTTATCAGCTCAATTAGTCTTTTTGCCACCAATTCGGTATCGTTTGCGTCTACGCCCCTTTCAAATCTGAAAGATGCGTCTGTTGATATGTTCAACTCTTTTGAAGCCTTTCTCACCTTTACGGGATCAAAAGTCGCTATTTCCAGCAGTAAGCGCGTGGTTTCTAAAGAGACACCACTTTCCTTTCCACCTATGATTCCGGCAATGGCGAGCGGCTTCTTACCATCGGTTATCAATATTTCTCCACCTTCAAATTCGTATTCCTTTGAATTGAGAGCAAGGAGCTTTTCGCCTTTTTTCGCGTCTCTTATTACTAATTTACCGGTGGATATTTTGTCGTAATCGAAAGCGTGGACTGGATGCCCAAGCTCCATCATCACGTAATTCGTGATATCGGCGATGTTGTTAATGGAGCGTAGTCCAACGGAAGCCAATCTCCTTTTCAGCCAGAGCGGCGATGATTGAACCTTCACGCTGTCTATCCTCACTGCCATATATCTCCAGCAACCTTCGCTTTCAATTTCAACATCCACTTTCTCTTTATTCGTAAGATTTACGCCTGGAGATGGTATTTTAAACGGCTTTTTCTCAACGGCAGAAACTTCCCTCGCCAAACCAACGTGAGACAGACAATCGGGCCTGTTTGGAGTTATTTCAAGCTCGAAGGTGGTTTGATCCAGGCCAAGGGTTTCTTTGACGTCTTCACCAATTTTTACCCTTTCTTTAAAGCGGAAAACACCCTCTGAATGGGATTCGAGCCCTAACTCTTCAAGCGAAAACATCATTCCTTCCGTTTTTACACCTCTTAATTCGTTTGCTTCGATCTTTTTTCCATCCGCTGTAGAAGCCTTTCCCGCTGGTCCAAATGGGACTACGTCCCCTTCCTTTACGTTCAGATCGGATGTGACCGTGATGTATTCTTTTTCTCCCGTGTTTAACACGCACACGTTCAATTTGTCGGCATTTGGATGCTTTTTTACGTTTACAACCCTTGCCCATACCACACCTTGAAGTTTTTCAAAGGGTTTTTCTATCTCTTCAACTTCGCTTCCAGACATCGTTAACTCGTCGGCGAGCTTTTCAACATCATCGCTGGCATCTATGTAATCTTTCAACCATTGCACGTTGAGTTTCAAGTCTTATCACTCCTTAGAAGAGTTTTAGGAAGTTCAGAGAATTTCTTGGGAACTCCCTTATATCGTCAACACCGTATTTAAGCATGGCAAGTCTTTCGATTCCCATTCCAAAGGCAAACCCTTGCCATTCATTTGGATCCAAACCGACATTCCTCAACACGTTTGGATGAACCATCCCAGCTCCTAACAATTCAAGCCATCCACTTTTCCCTTCGGGGAATGAAACGTCAACTTCCACGCTTGGTTCCGTAAATGGAAAGTAATGTGGTCTAAATCTCACCTTTTTGTCTTCACCCAGAACGGATTTTATAACGTTTTCCAGAGTTCCCTTTAGGTCTGCTATCGATATGTTTTTATCTATTGCCAACCCTTCAATTTGAAAGAAAGCTGGAAGATGAGAAGCGTCGTAATCTTTTCTGTAGACTCTTCCCGGAGAGATAACTCTTAAAGGAGGCTTTCTCAATTCCATAGTTCTTATTTGAACCGGTGAAGTATGAGTTCGGAGTAATTTCTTATCGTCTATGTAAAAGGTGTCGTGTAGATCTCTTGCAGGATGCCATTGTGGCGTGTTAAGCGCCTCAAAATTGTAGTAGGTGTTTTCTATTTCAGGGCCTTCAACGACTTCGAATCCCATTCTTTCGAAAACTTCCACACATTCTTGAATCATCTGAGTTATTAGGTGCAAACGCCCTATGGAACGTTTTGCGCCTGGAATAGTAAGATCCACACTTTTTTCTAACGCCTCATTTTTCTTTTGTGCAGCTTTAAATTCCTCTATTTTTGAAGATAGAATTCTTTCAACTTCTTCTTTTACCAGATTGAGTGCCTTACCGAATTCAGCTCTCTCTTCTGGAGGGATGTCTTTCATCTTTTTGAATTGTTCCTTCAAGAAGCCTTTTTTCCCGAGAATTGAAACACGTGCCTTTTCCACATCTTCAAGGCTTTCAAGCTTTTTTATCCTTTCTTTTATCGATTCCATCAGCATGTCTCGGATGTCTTTCATCAAAATTCCCCCATTTTTTTCATTTGTTGAAAATTATAACACGCTTACTTTCCATTTTGGCCATTTTGCAGACTCATTTGACTCTTCGATTGCATTGTGCGTCAATGTTGCAAAGTAAAAAAGTAAATCTCATCCTCAAAGTACGTTAGAACATGCGAATTCTTGTGATGCTTAAAAGAGCAAATTGGTTCTTGGTGAAGCTTCAAAAGATTTTTTGCGCTTGTAGAATGATAGCCACCACTCGCATGAGGAGCTCATTTGTGATTTGATCACACTTAATATGCCATACACTTTGTTGAAACATTTTAAATGTTAAAATTCACATGTAAAATTGAACATGATCTCTTCCTTGTATAATCCCGGGAATACGGCTCGGGAGTTTCTACCAGGCAACCGTAAATTGCCTGACTACAAGGGTGATTGGTGTGTGTAAATCACTCTTGTAGAGTGATTTTTTCTTTTTTGGAGGTGGGCTTATGGAATTGCTTCGCAGTGGAAAGGTGAAATCCCTTTACCGCGATGGTGACGATACTGTTATCGTGGAGTTTAGAGATGACATAACGGCTGGAAATGGGGAAAAACATGACGTCATGAAAGGAAAAGGAAAGCTTCTCAATTCCATCAACGAAATCTTCTTCAATCTGCTTTCTTCAAAAGGAATACCCGCGCACTACCTGCGTAAAATTTCGGATACGGCATTTTTGGCAAAAAAACTTGAGATCATACCTCTGGAGGTTGTGGTTAGAAATTACACCGCTGGTTCGTTTTGAAAAAGGTATGGTGTAAAAAAAGGTAAAAAGATAGGACCTATTGTTGAGTTTTTCTTGAAAAAGGACGAACTTTCAGATCCTTTAATTTGTGACGACGCCGTAAAAGCGTTGCATCTCGCAAGCGAAGAGGAGATTGAAAAGATGAAATCTATTTGAATTGGTAACAAAGGCTCCGGACTTATCTCGTGAAGTGAAAAGGGAATATCCGCTTTGCAACGAAATTTCAATATGGTCCGAAAAAAACGTGAAGAAGGAGCTTTTGAGTTTACTTTCCAACCCAACTTCACCGGTTGTTGGCGTTGTTGAAGATTGGAAGAAGATACCGGCAAGTGGTTTTGTAAAAGATGGGGATCACGTTTACCTTGTTGGACATAGAAAAGTTCTCAAAAACGCTGGCTCACTCTACCCTCAAAAAAGAGATGAAATGAGAAATAGATCTTTTCCAAGGGTAAATTGGAATGAGTGCAAAAACGTTTTGTATACCGTATACGAGGCGATTCAGAAAAAATGTGCGAAGCGGTTCACGATGTGTCAGAAGGTGGCTTGCTGGTTGCTCTGGCAGAAATGGTGATAAATGGGAAAAAGGGAGCGAAGATACGAAGTGATCTTCATCCGTTTGAAGAGTACCCGACCCGTTTTATCGTGGAAGTTTCCAGGGAGCGTTTAAGAGACTTCAACAGAAGAAATGCAATCCCTTGTGCCGATGCCTTGAACGTTGAAACGATGGAAGAGGCAAAAAAAGCCGTTAAAACTTTTGAACCCCCTTACGTTTTAAAAGCCGATGGACTGGCAAGCGGAAAAGGAGTGGTGATAGTTAACGATGCCGAAGAAGCGGTTGAAAAAGCCGAAGAAATGCTAAATGGGAAATTCGGCCAGGCATCAAAAAGAATTCTATTTGAGGAGTATTTAAAAGCTGAAGAGCTTTCAGCGATATGCCTTTACGATGGAAACACGCTGTTACCCTTGGAATTTGCCCGTGATCACAAAAAGCTCTTGGAAGGCGAAAAAAGGCCAAACACAGGCGGTATGGGTGCTTACTCCCCTGTTAAAATGGATGGTGATATGGAAAACTCTGTTTTCAATTTGTTGAAAAATATAGAAAATGCCTTAAAAAGGGAAGATATTCGCTATCATGGTGTGCTGTACGTTGGAATGATTTTCACAAAAAAGGGGGCCAAAGTTTTGGAGTACAACGTTCGTTTTGGCGATCCAGAAGCTCAGGCTTTGATGGTAAGACTTCAGAATGATCTTCAGGAACTTTTCACAGATGTTTTTGACGAAAGATTGGAAAAAGTCAAACTAAGATGGGGAGCCCCTTCCAACGTTTTGATAATTGCGTCAGAGGGGTACCCTTTTGCTCCAAAAAAAGATGTGGAGATAGGGAATTTTCATGAATTGGCAGAGAAATTGGGTGTGATCGTTTTCGGAGGAGCCATAAAGAAGAAAAATGGAAAGTATTTTTCTGATGGTGGAAGGGTTTTAAGCGTTGCCGCCGTAGGCGAGGATGCCCACGAGAGAACACTTGAATTTGCAAAACGTCTGGATTTCCCTTCTAAGGTTTACAGAAAGGATGTGTTTTGAATGAGAGTTTCCATAGTTATGGGCTCGGAAAGTGACAGAGAATTCGTTGAAAGTGGAATAGAAGTTTTAAAGGAAGCAAAAGTGGAGTACGAGCTGAACGTTTATTCCGCCCACAGAAACCTTCAAGGTTTGCTTACTTACTTGAAAAACATGCCACAGGACGTGAGGGTTATAATAGCGGTAGCTGGTCTTTCTGCGGCGTTACCGGGTATAGTGGCTTCACAAGTTGATATTCCTGTCATAGGAGTTCCAAGGGATGTTGGCCCGCTAAATGGAATAGATGCTCTCCTTTCGATGATACAGATGCCCAAGGGAATCCCTGTTGCAACTATGGGAATAGGCAAGTCCGGCATGATAAATGCGGCAAGAATGGCTGTGAGAATTTTGGGGGTGATCAAATGAAAAAAGAGGAAATTTTGAAAGTGGTAAAGGAAAAGAATTTGAGGATCATAAGACTTCAATTCACGGATTTGAATGGAACTTTGAAGCAGGTAAGCGTGCCAGTTTCGGAAATGGAAAGGGTTCTGAAAAATGACATCATGTTCGATGGTTCCTCCATAGAGGGATTTGCCAGAATAGAAGAGTCAGACATGTATTTGAAACCTGATTTGGAAACTTTCACGCTTATTCCGTGGGAAAATTTTGAATCCGCCAGGATGATATGTGATGTGATGAACTCCGATGGCAGCGACTTCGAAGAATCGCCGAGATATATACTCAGAAAAGTTATAAGAGAAGCGCAAAAGATGGGGTTTGAAGCCTACGCTGGGCCGGAACCTGAATTCTTCTTGTTTGAAAATGAGAACTCCTTTCCTCAAAAGAATTCCTTGTTGGATGCCGGTAGTTATTTCGACATGTTGCCACTGAGTAAGAGTGAACTGGCAAGAAGGGAAATGGTTCAGGCGTTGGAAGATATGGGATTCAAAGTCGAAGCGGCTCACCATGAAGTGGCACCATCACAACATGAAATAGATTTTCGATATGCCGATATCATGACGACGGCAGACAGGGTGCAGACTTTCAAACTTGTCGTGAAAACCATGGCCATAAAACACGGAATTCACGCTACATTTATGCCAAAGCCTATGGAAGGGATAAATGGTTCGGGTATGCACGTTCATGTAAGCCTTTTCAAAGATGGCAAAAACGCTTTTTACGATCCCAACGGTGAATATCAACTCAGCAAAACTTTCCTGCATTTCGTGGCAGGATTGCTTAAACATGCGCGTTCAATAACCGCTTTCACAAATCCCACGGTTAACTCTTACAAAAGGCTGGTCCCCGGTTATGAAGCACCAGTCAACGTTGCCTGGGCTGTTGGAAATAGAAGCGCATTGATAAGAATCCCTCAAGCGCGAAAGAATTCAACAAGGCTTGAATACAGAAGTCCGGATCCATCTTGCAATTCTTATCTTGCATTTGCACTGATTTTGGCAGCTGGTTTGGATGGAATAAAAAACGAATTAATGCCCCCAAGACCTATAAACAAAAACATATTCAACATGACCTCTTCTCAAAAGAAAGTTAACAGGATAAAGGCCCTACCTTCATCGTTGCAAGAGGCTTTAAATGAAGCGAAAAAAGATAAGCTCGTCGTTGAAACGATAGGTCAAAGCGCCTTTAAAACGTTTTTGAGGATGAAAACGAAAGAATGGGAAGAATTTTCCTCTAGCGTTACCGATTGGGAAGTCAAAAAATACTTCGATGTATTGTGATGAATTATGGATGAAATACTCATAGTCGATTACGGTTCGCAGTACACACGCCTTCTTGCCCGAAGAATAAGGGAGATTGGCGTTTATTCAAGGGTGGAATCACCCAAAAATCCCACTTTAAATGAGAACACAAAAGGAATTATCTTATCAGGCGGACCACTAAGTGTTTACTCTCCAAATGCGCTTGGGCTTCCCAAAAACATAAAGGGTTCTTCACTCCCGATGCTTGGAATATGTTACGGCATGCAGCTGTTAGTCCATGAACTGGGAGGTGAAGTGAGAAAAGGTGAAACCTTTGAATACGGTTTAACACGCGTGAATTTTTCGAGCGATCCTCTATTTTTAAACGTGAAATCTCCCAACACCTGGATGAGTCATGGTGATTCCGTTGAGAAGCTTCCGCCAAATTTCGTCAAAATAGCTGAAAGCGAAATGGGAGTGATCGCAGGGATACGTTCAAAGGATGGAAAGATATACGGATTGCAATTCCATCCAGAAGTTTCTCAAACCGTAGATGGAATGAAAATGATCAAAAATTTCGTCTTGGAGCTTTGTAAAGCGAAGCCAACATGAAAGATGGAAGATTATGCTCTTTCGAAGATCAAAGAGATAAGAGAGAAAGTCGGAAACTCAAAGGTCATAGCGGCAGTTTCCGGTGGAGTTGATTCAACCGTTGCCACCGTTTTAACGGCAAAAGCCGTTGGCAAAAATTTGAAATGCGTTTTTGTCAATCATGGTTTGCTCCGGAAAGAAGATGAGGAAGTTCCCAACATACTTTTACAGCTTGGAATAGAGGTAAAAGTTGTGGATGCTTCAAAAAGATTCTTCGAAGAGCTAAAAGGCGTTACCGACCCGGAAAAAAAGAGAAAGATAATAGGGGAAACGTTCATAAGAGTTTTTGAAGAAGAGGCCAAAAAGATAGATGCGGACTTTCTCCTCCAGGGAACCATATATTCGGATGTTATCGAATCTGCCGCTGCTTCTGACACTTCATCCAAGATAAAAAGCCACCATAACGTTGGAGGACTTCCGGAAGATATGAACTTAAAGCTTGTTGAACCTCTTAGAGAACTCTTCAAAGATGAAGTGAGAGAGCTTGAAAAAGTACTTCAAATTCCCGAAAGAATTTTGAACAGGCATCCATTTCCCGGGCCAGGTCTTGCAATACGTATTATAGGAGAAGTTGATCCTGAACGAGCGGAAATTTTAAAGAAGGTGGATGAAATATACACCTCCATATTAAAAGAGAGTGGGGAATATGACAAGATATGGCAAGCCTTTTCAGTACTTTTGCCAATAAGAAGCGTGGGGGTAAAAGGCGATCAAAGGGCATACGGTTACGTTGTCGCATTGAGAGCGGTTGATAGCTTTGAAGGAATGACCGCTTCGTGGCATGAAATGCCTAACGCCCTTTTGAGAAGGATATCCTCAACCATTACAGATAAAGTGCCAAGTGTGGGAAGGGTGGTCTATGATGTATCGGATAAACCCCCTGCTACGATAGAGTGGGAATGATGGAAAGGCGGTCATTGAAAAAGAATTTTTGAAGTTTTGTCAAAACTTCAAAAAAAAGAAGAGAGAAAGGCAGAGAAAAGCATAATTAATCGAAACCCAGCCAGCACGAATTCACTCTTTTATCCATCTTGCGATTCAAAAAACGAGGCACGCTCAGACACTCGTCCATGAGTGCTTCGCTTTCTCAACACGTCCGTGTGTTTCCCAACCTCGTTTTTATGAGTCTCCAGATGGCGAGTTCATAAGTGCTGGCGAATGTTTCAGGAAAGTGAAAAAGCAGAAGTTGATCATTTTCTTAAATTAACGTACGTTAAGAATGAAAAACCATAAAAAGGTAAAGAGGTGTTTTGATGTTTGAAAAGGCTTACACTTTCGACGATGTTTTGCTGGTTCCTCAATAC
>NZ_JBPNHS010000038.1:0-76798 GCF_054006115.1 Mesoaciditoga sp.
TTTATGGGGAAAGTATCGGTGGAAGCGACAAAGGTGGAAATGAATAATTTCATCTTTGAAGATTTCAAGTTCAAAATCGCATGATTGAGCTATTCTGGTGGAGGCGACGGGAATCGAACCCGTGTCCGAAGTGCGCACGCCATGAACGTCTCCGAGCGCAGTCCACGTTTTAATGTCGCATTTTCACCCGCGTGGACGCGGTTGAAAATGCCAAGTTTCCTCCACTTTCCCCTCGCAGCCGGAAACAACTCTGCAAGGGTAAGATTGGATCTTTGACGCTTTACCCGCTTCTCCAATCAAAAAGCGGAAAGCGGCTGCTATCTTCTATTAAGCAGCAAGTGCGTAATCATTATTGACGCTTATTTTTGCTTCTGCCTTTATTTACGAGGAGACAGAAAACCTCGGCTCGCTTTTCATGTTTTGCGCACCCCGTCGAAACCATTTCGCCCCCACTTGTATTCTACCACACATACAACAAAGACTGTATTTTTTAGAAAAGATTGGTGATATAATTTATAGTTGTTTTTGCCAATCCATCATCGTTGAAAGGAGATAGAAGTTGGATAAATTCGTCGTAGCTATCGTGTCTTTCTTGATCACTTTGCTCCTTACTCCATTAGCCATAAAGCTTGCAAAAGCCCACGATTGGGTAGATCTTCCAAATGAAAGAAAAATCCATACCGTTCCCATGCCAAGAATCGGAGGCGTTGGTATATTCTTGGGTATAATCGCCGGGTTACTCGTGACGTACTACTATCACCGCTTGAATTGGATTCTATGGATGGCGGCAATATCTACACTCATATCCTTGATGGGCTTTATCGACGATGTAAAGGGATTGTCTTTTAAGGTAAAATTTCTTGTCCAAATAATTGGAGCCGTGTTGGCAATTTGGTCGGTGGGAGTAAATATTCCTTTCATCACAAATCCATTTACCCACGCCAAGATAAGCTTTGGAATTTTTGGACCACTTATATCTGTCATATGGATTGTTGGTATAACGAATGCGATAAATCTTTCAGACGGTTTGGATGGTTTGGCCGCCGGTTTGAGCGCCATATCCGCCCTTACGTTGGCAGCCACATCTTCAAAAACTGAGATGGCAGTGGCTTTGGTAGCGTTAGCCGTTTTTTCATCTGCCATCGGTTTTTTGAGGTATAATTTTCATCCGGCCAAAACTTTTATGGGAGATACTGGAAGCCAGTTATTGGGATTCATGTTGGCGATTTTGGCGATAAAGGGTTCCTCCCTTTCGGCATCGACACTATCGCTCGCCATACCATTGTTGGCAATAGGAATTCCAATTTTGGATACGACGTACGCTTTCATAAGAAGAATGGTGAGAAAAGGAAACCCTTTTCTTCCAGACAAGATGCACATTCATCATCAGCTTTTAAGCATAGGCTTTTCACATGTTGGAGCTGTCTTGTTCATGTACGCGGTGAGCGGCGCTTTGGCAACAATAGCCATTGTTTACAGGGGAAAGCACGAACTGACTTTGCTGGCTTCTTATTCGGTAATTGCCATCGCACTTTTGGCATTTCTTAAGGTTATGAGAGTGAGAAGCTATAAGAGAAATGGAGGTCGAGAAAATGGAAAAGATGCTAAAGGTTAAAATTTTAAAAACTGGTGAAACGGTTGAATATCCTCAGGGGATAACATTGGAAAGCATAGCTAAAGAATACGAAAATTTGTACACATCGAAGATCGTGGCTGCAAAGGTTAACAACGATATAAGAGAGCTCTTTAAAACGCTGGAACGTGACGCGCAGATCGATTTTATAGATCTCACAGATGAAGATGGAGTAAGGATATACCAACGTGGTCTAATGTTTATAACGTACATCGCGGCACGTGAAATCTTTCCATCCAAAACGTTGAAAGTGAAACATTCTTTGGGAAAGGGACTTTATTGCGAGTTTAAAGGATGGATTCCAACCGAAAAAGATTTAAAGAAGTTAAAAAGCAAGATGAAGGAACTTGTTGAAAAAGACATTCCTTTTGTAAAAGAAGAACTTTACAAATTTGACGCTTTGGAGTTGTTCAAGAAAAATGGCTTAAACGACAAAATAGAACTTTTGAAGTACAGGACCAAATCGACGATAAACATTTATTGGTGTGGAAAGTATTTCAACTATTACTACGGTCATATGGTTCCATCCACTTCATACGTGGATCTTTTCGATCTCGTCAAGGTGGACAAGGGTTTTGTGCTCGTTCATCCGGATATCACCACCCCCAATGGACTTCCAAAGTACGTTCCACAACCCAAAATGGCAAAGGCTTACGATGATAGAGAAAGATGGGCTCAGATCGTGGACATGGAAACAGTGGGAGATCTCAACAAAATAATAGCGGATAACCGATCAAGAGAGCTCATAATGATGTGCGAATTGCTACATGAAAAGGAGATATCTAAGATAGCCGATGCCATAACGCAAAGGGGAAATGTAAAACTCGTTTTGATATCCGGTCCATCTTCTTCTGGGAAAACAACTTTTTCCAAGAGGCTCGCACTTCAGTTAAGGGTAAATGGTTGGGAACCAATTCCGATATCTTTAGACGATTACTTCGTTGAGAGGGATAAAACTCCAATCGGACCAGATGGCAAACCGGATTTCGAATCCATAAAGGCTTTGGATCTGGAATTATTCAATCACGATTTAAACGCGATATTCGAAGGGAAAGCGGTTGAACTTCCAAAGTTCAACTTCAAAAAGGGTAAGCGTGAGTACACCGGCAAAGTTTTAAAACCTTCAAATAGAACCATTTTGATAGTGGAGGGTATACACGGATTGAATCCAACTCTAACCTCAAAAGTAGATGACGCTTTGAAGTACAAGATATACGTGAGTGCTTTAACCCAGATGAATTTGGATGGAGATAACAGAATACCCACCACGGATGTGAGAATAATAAGAAGAATGGTAAGAGATTACAATTTTAGAGGTCATGATGCTTTGAAAACACTCGAAATGTGGCCCGCCGTTAGAATGGGAGAAGAAAAGAATATCTTTCCTTTTCAAGAAGAGGCGGACATCATGTTCAACTCATCGCTTCCTTATGAACTGGCCGTTTTGAAGAATTTCGTGACCCGCTTGCTTTTGCAGGTGGATAATTCCACGCCGTATTACAGTCAGGCAAGAAGACTCATAAGGTTTTTGGATTACTTCCTTCCGATTATGGATCTCGATGTTATTCCATCAACATCTTTAATTAGAGAGTTCATAGGGGGAAGCTACTTCCACTATTGATCCTTTCTTATAGAAACCGAAACTATAGCGCTACATGTAGTGTACATTCAAAATGGTATACTACATGTAGCGCTTATTTTAGGGAGGTTGTTTTGAATGTTAAACGAAATAATAGAAAATTTTTCAAAAGTTGAGCCAAGTGAAAACGCGCAGCGCATATTAAAAGAAAGGTACTTTTGGAAGGATCAATCGGGGGAATTCTTGGAAAAAAGCTGGTCGGACGTGGCAAGGCGTGTCGCGAGGGTTATTGCAACCGCTGAATTAAAAAGCCCAAGGCTTGAGCCAAAGAAGAAAAACGAAAAGCTCAACGAGGTGAAAAAATGGGAAGAGATTTTTTTCAAAATCTTGAAAGCGAGGATTTTCATTCCCAACAGCCCAACTCTCTTTAACGCTGGCAGTGGTGTGGACATTCATTTGTTGCAAAAGAAAATGGATGAAATGGCGCTCGAAGATTACGAAAAGATCTACTCTTCAAGGAATCATCTGCATATGTTAAGTGCGTGTTTTGTGGTGCCGGTCGAAGACAGCATCGATGGAATATTCGACGCCGTTAAGAATTACGCTTTGATAACAAAGGCTGGAGGTGGCGTTGGTTCTAATTTTTCAAGATTAAGACCAAAAGGCTCATTTGTCGCCGGAACTTCCGGAAGATCATCTGGACCTGTCAGCTTCATGCACGTATTCAATTCAGCCATAGGAGTAGTCGAACAGGGATACAAAAGACGTGGGGCACTTATGGGAATATTGAACGTGGATCATCCGGATATAAAGGAATTCATAGAAGCGAAGAAAAACAACACCGGTGATTCCGTGCTGAAATTCTTCAACATTTCGGTTGGAATACCAGACAAAGAGAAAATATTAAAAGCTTACGAAAATGACGAAGAAATAGAGCTTCATCACGAGAAATCTAACAAACACGAGAAATTGAAAGTCAGGCAAATATTGTCCGAAATTGCCGAAAACGCGTGGAAAACTGGCGATCCAGGGCTTGCCATACTTGACGAAATGAACAAATACAACGCTCTCTATCCTTTTAGGAAAATAGAATCCACCAATCCTTGCGGAGAAATAGGCTTACCACCGTTTGAAGCGTGCAACTTAGGCTCCATCGACGTGGCGAAATTTTACCGCAACGGCGCTTTCGATCACGAAGCCTTCAAAGAAGTGTCTTCGATAGCGGTAAGATTTCTTGACGATGTTATAGATGTTAACGTCTTTCCTTTAAAAGAAATAGATGAGGCGGTGAGAAATTCAAGAAGGCTAGGACTTGGTATCATGGGCTTTGCAAATCTTCTGTACAAGTTAAATATCGCCTACGATTCTGAAGAAGGCAGGAAATTCGCATCTAATCTTACCGCTGAGTTGGCACTTCAAGCGCACAAAACTTCTTACGAGTTAGCGCTTGAAAAGGGGAATTTCCCACTTTACGATAAAAGCCGCTACGCGAATGAGAATGGATTTGTACCTTTCGCAATGGGAAGCTCGGATATGGATAAAGAAATAAGAGAAACTTTCAAAACTATTTCCAAAGCTCACAGAAACGTGGCGGTTCTCACGGTCGCCCCAACAGGTTCCATTTCGAATATCGCCGATACTTCATCTGGTTTGGAACCAAACTTTTTGTTGGCGTACACAAGGTACATGACGAAGTCAGACGGAAGCAAAGAGGCGTTGCTCTACGTAAATGATGTGCTCGTTGAAAGACTCGGAAATTCTCTAACGCAAGAGTTAAAAGAAAAGATAATAAAGGAAGGAACTCTTAAAAACTTAGAAGGTATTTCACAGGACGTAAAACGCGTTTTTGTTGTGAGCCATGACATATCTCCTGACGATCATTTGAAGATGCAAGAGGCTTTTCAAAATTACGTGGACAACAACATTTCTAAAACCATAAACCTTCCAAATTCGGCCACTGTCGAAGACGTTTTAGATATCTACATAAAAGCCCTTCGCTCAAACGTGAGAGGTGTAACGATTTACAGGGATGGCTCTTTGCAAACTCAGGTTTTAAATTCAAACAAAAAAGTGAAAACGAAAGACGCGCCCAAAGTGAAATTCTTCATTCTGGACGAAAATCACAAATTGAGGGCTCGCCCAAGAAAGGAAACTCTAAGGTCCGTAACACGAAAGTACAAACGAGAAAGTGGAACTACATACATAACGGTGAGCTTTGATTCTTCCGGCGAAGCCATAGAAGTTTTCGTATCCAATGGGGGGGAAACGGCTGAAATAATTGGGCGTTTGACATCTGTCGCTTTGCGTTCGGGAGTATCGATAGAAGAAATACTCGAGCAGCTTCAAAAGGTAAAGGGAGATTATTCTAAAGGAGTGGCCCAAGAGATCAAAAAAGCGATAGATGATTTTTCCAAGCTCTGGGGAGAAAGTTATGAAGAAGATGAAGAAGAGATAATTCACATCGATGGCTCTCGAAAAACTCCAGAAGAAGTTGAAAAATTCGTTGTTGCCAACGGCTTGAAATGGTACAACGATTACTACATAGACGACGAGGGAAACACGTACTGCCCGGTCTGCCTTTCAAAGAATTCTCTTGTGAGTCAAGAAGGATGCGTAACCTGCATGAACTGCAACTGGTCGAAATGTACTGTGGGATGAGAAATAATAAGGATAAAGAAAGCCTCGCTTAATCGCGGGGCTTTTTGCTTTCATTTCTTACGATAAAACCTTATTTTGTGAACGTGAATGAACGATTTTTCACTTTCAAAAACTATGGTATCCGGTGTTAAAGTCGTAAGCCAGGTGTCAAGTCCCGTGTGTTTTGATTCAACGTGATTTATCTCTACGGAGTATTTCCTTATGAAAAAAAGCACGCTTAACACCACTGATGACGTGTATATCTTCGCTATATACGTTAAAATACGCAAGACCTTTATCATTTTCTCTGAGAAAAGTCTAAAAAAGCTTCCTTAAATTTGGAAAAGTCGCTGAAGTTAAAACGGTAAATCGGTCCTTTTCCACCACCTTTAAATCCATGGCCTTTTGCCCAAGAAATCACGTTTTCTTTCGCTTCATTTGGTAAACAAACGCTTGCACTGCTCGATGAAATTTTCAAAACATAGGCAACGTCTTGCCTTAAACGGGTAACAAATGACGCGACCATCTCGTCAATTTCCAAAACATCGTTTTCTTTTATCCCGTCGGCTATGAATTTTGCAAGTTCTTGAGAGAGCTTTTTCAACTTAACATTTTTTTCTTTCATCTCGGAAAGGGATTTCTTAATCCTTTCTTCCAAATCTTTCCACGAAGCGTCAAATAACTTTGAACTTCTTTTGAGAATCGCATCCCTGTGTTCACAATCGACAAGTGCCCTCTTTCCAGCGACAAACCATATTCTTGTGAAGCCTCCCTTTACACGCTCCGAATGGACGATTCGAACACTCCCTATTTCGCCGGTCTTCGAAACGTGAAAGCCCCCACACGCGTTTAAGTCGAATTCTCCTATTTTTATGATTCTGATATTTCCAGCTTCAAGGGCCTTTGATGAAACCTTTCTCAACTTGTACTTTTCAACTTCAGATGGTGAAACAATTATCTCTTCTACTGGCAGATCGCCCAATATGACATCGTTTGAAAGTTCAACGATCTTCTCCAAATTCACGTCTGAATCGAAATCAACGGTGGTGTAATCTTCTCCCATGTGAAAGCCAACCGTTTCAACGTCAAAAAGTTTTTCGGCCGCGGCGGAAAGGATGTGTTGCGCCGTGTGTTGGCGCGCCACTTCCTTTCTTCTTTCCACATCTACCTTTGCCATAAAAGTTCCTTGGGAGATTTCTTTATCAACTTCAATTCTTTCATTCCACACGTAAAGAACTTTTGCATTTCCTATAAATCCTCTATCACCAAGTTGCCCCCCTTTTCCGTCCGGATAAAACAAATTGGGGGAAATTTCGACGTACTTTTTCTCATCTTCACTCCAAAAATTCAAAACTTCTACTTCAAATTCATCAGGGCCCGTGAAATGCGTCTTTTTCACCTCCAAAAATCTTTGGCAACATCTTTAAAGTGAACTACTTTTCTTTCTTTTGATATCGATATAACGTCTATTCTGTAACTCTTAGCTTCCAAATTCTCATTCCTTCTCAAAAAAATCTGCGAAGTGATCAAAATTCTTTTAAATTTCTCTCTGTTAACACGCAGGTAGGCATCTTTCGAACCGTACTTAACCTCCACGAATACCAGAACTTTTCCTTTCTTTGCGATAATGTCTATTTCTCCATATCTTGTTCTAAAATTCCTGCAAATTATCTTGTACTTCGCCCTTTTTAGGTAATCACATGCCAGATCTTCACCGAATTTTCCCAGTGAGGAGCTACTTGGCATGAATGGAAGAAACGGGTATCAAATTGTTCTCAAGCTTTGGTGCCTCTTTCAGTATCTTTGAAGAATCAAATGGAATCGGGCGATCTTCACGTGGTTCCATATTCATTTCAACAGGGCTCCTCATGGCATCGTAACCATCCACGTTTACTTCGTCTAAAAGCTTCATGTAGTTAAGAATATCTTCCATATCTTTTTTTATCCTTTCAACTTCATTGGCTTCTAGCTTTATCTTCGCAAGATTTTCCAGATGCTCTATCAGTTCATTCGTTATCTTCATTTTCTTCACCCTTTCCAAAAAGCTCTCTTGCGCGTGAAATGTTGAAGTCTTTTGCTTCCACATTCGCGCTCGCTATCTCTTTGTAAAGTTCTTCTCTCAATATTCTAACTTCCTTGGGGGCTTCTATTCCGATTTTAACATCTCCATGCTCAATATCAAGTATGCGTATTTTCACGTTGTCTCCTATTATTATTCCTTCTGAAATCTTCCTTCTAAGCACGAGCATGATATCACTTCCCAGACTTCAGGGGATGCCTAACTTGATATCTTTCATCCTCCAGTATAACTTGCTCTCCTACTCCCTTATCCAGATTTATGACTATTGGGGCAAGTGTGTTAACGGTTACATCTTTTGAATGGAGGTCCATAACAACGAGCACCAAAACGCGATCCTTCTTAGGATTTTCGAGTTCTCTCAAAATTTCTTCGTTTAGCTCGAAAGAGTAGTCACTTATCACAATCCATGGATCGACAACAGGTAAAGCTATTCTCTCGTCCTCCAGAGAAACAAGCCACTTTATTGGTTCTGTATCCGCACGTGAAACCAGACAGAACCTTCTCAAATGTTCAAAACCTGGCATTCCATTTTTAAAAAGGATTATCTCTTCCCTATCAATATCCAAAACTCCCAATTTGGTTTTGTATTCCACGTTATCACCTTACTCTTCCTTGTGATTTTTAAGTATGGAAATCACCAATCCCACGATTACAAAAACAATTGAAGATATCAAAAACATGTTGCTCAACGTCTTTACTTTCTCGTATTTCAATATGTCATACCATATCAACGCGATCCACTGAAAAACGAAGAAATTAATCGCCCCACTTAACCATACTCTCCTAGTTTTTGGAAACAAATACCTTATGGCATACTCTTCCCTTGTGTATCCCAAAGAAAGTATGGTAGTGCGGTGAACGCTATCGTACTTGTCTATACTGGGCGCAACGTAATTTGAAATGTACACGAAAGCGGCAAGTACCATAATGGCCCCTCCGGCAACTTTTTCCACAGCGTAAGAGAGATATATCCCAAAGAGCATCATCCCGATTGGAAAAAGATCGTGAAGATACTTTAAGAGTCCTTTGCTAACGCTTTTTTTATCAACAACTTTCCCGCGCACGTACCATACGGCCACTATAAAGCCAGCTATCGTCACTAAAATTGATTCTATTGAATCATTCCTCAAAAACATTAAAATGTTCAACTAAGATTTTTCCTCCCCCTCGTTCTTTTCGCTATTAACCTTTTTGAACATTTCTCCAACGGCACCAAGGCTTGAAAGTATTCCAGATGTTTCAAAGGGCAAGAATATCTTCGTTGCTTTTCCATTTGCGATGGTTCCAAGAGCCTCAAGATATTTTACCGTTAAAAGATCTGGCGTTGGGTTCCCTGAATGAATGGCATCAAATACTTTCATTATGGCTAAAGCCTGACCTTCTGCTTCTATTTGCAGTTTGTACTTTTGGGCGTCCGCCATCTTTTCTATGGCAGCGGCCTCTCCCTCGGCTTTTAAAATGGCAGACTTTTTTTGTCCCTCCGCTTCCAGGATCTTAGATTGCTTTATTCCTTCAGCTTCCAATATAGCGGCCCTTTTGGTGCGTTCGGCTTTCATCTGCTGGCTCATCGCGTCGGTGATATCCTTTGGCGGATCTATTTTTTTCAATTCAACTCTTGTTATCCTAACTCCCCACTTATCTGTCGCTTCATCAAGCACTTCTCTCAACTTCGCGTTAACTTTTTCTCTGGAAGTTAAAGTCTGGTCTAATTCGAGCTCGCCTATGACATTTCTCAAATTCGTTTGGGCAAGTTTAACGGCTGCTGACTCAAAATTTTTGACGTTATAAACCACTTTAAAAGCGTCAGAAACTTCGTAATAAATTATCGCATCAACAGCTACGACAACGTTGTCTTTGGTTATAACTTCTTGTGGCGGCACGTCTATAACGTGCTCTCTCATATCCACTTTTATCATTCTATCAAAGAATGGAACGATGAGATGAAGTCCGGAATCAACCTCTTTTTTAAACTTTCCCAACCTTTCTATCAATCCTTTTTCGTATGGACGCACGACTTTTATTCCCGTAATGGCCAATATGAGCAAGAAAATGAAGATGACGACAGCGATAACGCTTATTCCCATAATACTCATTTCATTTCTCCTCCCTTTCCACTTTAAGCAAAGTTCCCTCAACTTTAAGAATTTTCACGTAATTGCCAATTTCAACGGTAGAACCATCCGAAGTCATTGCACGCCATACTTCGCCATTCACTTTCACTTTTCCGGTGTTTTCCAATTCGTCTATACGCTCCACAACAATAGCACGCTTTCCAATTATATCGTCGATGTTTATCTTTTTTGGAGAATCATGATGCATGAACAATTTTAGAACAATCGGCCTGGTGAAAATGAGAAGAACAGCAGAAACTGTTATAAAAATCACAATTTGAACTGTAAAACCAAACCACACTGCGGAAAGGCTAGCGGCAAATGCGCCTATACCAAACCAAAAGATGAAGAATGAAGGGATGAATATCTCCGCCGTACAAAACACTATTCCCAAAATCAGCCACATTACCAAAAAAGGCATTTTCCACCTCAATTCAAGGTAAAAATCCTTGACGGATGAACGTACATCACCGGAATATCTATTCCCACTTCCTCTATCGATTTGTTTACCAATCGCTTAACTTTTCTCTCATAACGCGTCGAAATGTGGTAAAGAATTAACGACTTAACGTTGGCTTTTTTTGCCAGATCAAGCACTTCTTTGACGGAAGAATGATTGTTTCCCTTTCTGTCCCTTTCATCTAAAAAAGTCGATTCGTGCACCAAAAGATCGCTTTCAAAGGCATTTTCCACATTTATTGGAATGGCATCTCCGCTAACGGTCAAAATTTTTTGCTCGTATTCCCTCGTTATAGTCTCCCTTCCAACCTTTCTAACCAACTCCATTATATCTCTTTGAGAAAGCCCCTTGTACTCATCCTTGAGCTTTTTCCTTTTTTCGTAAATGTTGTATCCAAAACTCACTTCACTTAGAGTATGGTGTGTTCTGAATGGCCTTATAACTCTTTGAGCTGAACCGGTTCTGTGAAGGACAACTTCCTCTCCTTCTTCTAAGGCTCTTATCGTCAAGTTGTACTTCAAATCACTGTTCACTTTCAAAATGAAATCCAAAAACTCTTCTACCGATTTTCCACCCTTTGGATAGTAAATCTCCAACGCTTTTTCTTTGTCCCCCATCGCGTTGTTCCTGGTGTTAACCAGTCCCCACAGTCCGGCAATGTGATCCGCGTGCCCATGTGTTATGAAAACACGCTTAACAGCAAACGCTTTGTTTCCCAAAAAAGTGCTCGCGCCTTCGCCACAATCTATAAGCATTCTGTCCGGCGAATAATACATCCACGTCGAATAAAGGGCTTTTGACGATATCATTAGCTTCAATTTTCTTCTGTCTCCTCACGTTCCACCCTGACTTTTATCTTACCGGTTACACCATTGCCAAGCTTGATCTTGATATCGTGAACTCCCAAGCTCTTTATGGGTTCCATTTCCACATCTCTTTTATCGAAAGTTTCCCCTAAATATTCGGAAATCTTCTTTGCGACGTCTGAAGACGTAACGGCGCCATAAAGTTTTTCACCTTTTCCCGCTTTGGCATGAATTACCAATATATTTTTCATAAGCTCATTGAGCTTTTCGTTGGCTTTTTTTATCTCTTCCTGACGCTTTTTTTCTTTTATCTTATTTTCCATTTCAACCTTTTTTACAACATCAGGAGTGGCAACAACCGCCATTTTTTTAGGTATAAGGTAATTCCTTGCGTAACCGTCAGAAGCTTTGACAATTTCGCCACTCTTTCCGAGTCCCTTAACATCCTGCAACAACAAAACCTTCATCTTAATCGCCCCCAGTGATTCTAAACTCCAAAATACTTTAAGAGGCCGATATACGGCCTCTTTTCAGTTCTTCGTGTAAGGTAACAAAGCCATCTGCCTTGCCCTTTTTATAGCCATAGAGAGCATTCGTTGGTGTTTGGCGCACGTTCCTGTTACTCTCTTTGGTAATATCTTTCCCTTATCACTCATGTACTTCTTTAAGAGTTTCACATCTTTATAATCAATGTATGTAACTTTATTTGAACAAAACGTGCATTTTCTTTTCTTTCTTATTCTTGGCTTTTTTGCCATATTTTACACCTCCATAAATTATCAAAAAGGTATTTCGTCGCTGTCGTCACCTTCAAAGCCTTCGCCTTCGTTTATGTCCTCTGCATTGTTGTCTTCTAAATTATCATCGCTGAAGCTTTCTTCATTTGAAACATCAACATCATCAACGTTAAAGGTGCTTCCTCTTTTTTCCATTATCTCAACTCTGCTGGCTACGATCTCGGTATTGCTTCGCTTTTGACCCGTGCTATCCTCCCACACGTTATTTCTTAAGCTTCCATCAACCAGCAAGAGTGTTCCCTTTTTTACGTAAGTGCTGACGAATTCCGCACTTTTTCCAAAACAAACTATTCTGAAGAAATCCGCTTGTTTATCTTTCCCATATCTGTTAACGGCAAGCTGAAAATTAACAACTTCCGTTCCATTTTGGGAAATTCTCATCTCTGGTTCGTGAGTTATCCTTCCAACAAGAATTACCTTGTTGTAATTCAAGAGTTTTCACCTTCATCTTTCGTTTCTTGAGTTTCTTCCTCATCCTTCTTTCCTTCAGAAGATTCAACAGGTTCAACATTTTCAGATTCTACCTGTGCGGTGTTTTGTCCCATTTCTCCCGTTTCTGTTACATCTTGACTTTCACTTTTCTTCGCTTCTTCCGCCTTTTTTTCCTTCTTTTCTAAATCTTCTCTTCTGAAGATCATCCATCTGAAGATTTGTGGCGTGATCCTGTACATGTCTTCTAATTCTTTTACGTGTTGAGGTTCCGCCTCAAAAATTACAACCGTGTAGTCTCCCTGTAGGAATTTATCAACCCTAAAAGCGAGCTGGCGAATTCCCCAGCGGTCAAAGTTTCGCACCTTTCCTTTGACCTTTTCTTCGATCCATGTCTTGACTCTATTCGCAAGATCGTTTCTTGCATCGTCTTCGACATTAGGATCGATGATGAACATCGTTTCGTAAATCCTCATTTTTTTACCTCCCATGGACTTATTTGGCCCTGCTCAACTTTCAGCAGAGCGGGCGAAAAGATTATAGCATCTTTTTCAAAAGAATTCTTTATATTTTCTTTACACGTCTTTAAGCGAGGCTCTTTGGTAAAATTACAAGGTCTTTTAAAAGGTGATGAACCCTCCTCGTCAACCACGTTACCACTCTTCCCGGTTTTGTGAGAAGAATCAGGAAAGCTACTTTCCAATTTTGAAAGTGACAACGGAGCTGTTAGAGCCTTCGATATTAAAAGTCAAAAGGAAAAAATGAACGAAAAAATTACTCCTTGACTTTTTAAAAAATATATCATATAATCATGATATATGGATATAAAGACTATAAATTCTATGGCAAACCTGGCAAGGCTTTTTGGAAACGAGTTGAGAATAAAGATCCTAATGTTTCTCTTAGAAAAAAAAGAAGCGTGTGTTAACGAAATAGTACAAGGATTGAATCTCAAACAGTCAACTGTTTCCAATCAATTGAAAATTCTTAAGATGGGAAAGATCATAAAAATGCGAAAGGAGGGAAAAAAGATTTTCTATTCTCTGGCCGATTTGCATATTTCGGTCATCCTGAAAACCCTTAGGGATCACGTAAAGGAGGACGAGTAAATGGGACATCATCACCATCATGAACACATACATGGCGTTGAGGACGATGCTTCCAAAGCTTTATGGATAAACATCATTTTGAATTTCTTAATAGTGGCTTTTGAGCTGTCTTTTGGAATTCTCGCATCGAGTTACGCGCTTTTGACCGATTCGCTGCATAATCTAGAGGATGCAGGAGGAATGGCTTTAAGTCTTTTCGCTCACAAAGCTTCAAAAAAAGAAAAGAATGAAAAGAAAACATATGGATACAAGCGTGCGAGGATAATAGCGGCCCTTATAAATTCGCTAATACTACTCATGAGTTTCGCATTCATAGGATACAAAGCCGCTGTAAGGCTCATTCATCCAGAGGCGGTCAACAGTGAGATGATAATATGGGTTGCTTCTGTGGCGCTTGTTGCCAATTTCATAGGAACTCTTCTTTTGTTTGCACATTCTAAAGGAGATCTAAACATAAAAGCCTCTTTCATTCACATGCTTTCAGACTCTCTAAACTCCGCTGGAGTAATAGTGGTTGGAATTTTGATAAGCCTGTACCATTGGTATTTTCTGGATCCCTTAATGACTTTTGCCATAATAGCGTACATCACATACGAATCTTTTGAAATAATCAAAAGCTCCATAAACATCCTTATGGAAGGAACTCCAGATGATCTGGATATCAAAAAAATGAAGGATGAAGTGGAAAAGATAAAAGGAGTTTCCTCTCTGCATCACGTTCATGTATGGAGTTTGGACGGCGAAGATAAACTTATGGAATGCCACGTGAGAGTTTGTCCAATGAGTACAAGTGAAGCAGATAGAGTGCGAAACGAAGTTACACACTTGCTCTCTGAAAAATACGGTATAACACATCTAACAGTTCAAATGGAAGAAAAATCGTGTGCTAACGAATCTCTTATAGTAAAAAGTTGAAGCTGTTCTAAATAATAATCACAAATGCCATTATAACGAGGGCCCATAACTGATAAGCGATTCCTTCTTCCAAACCGAATACATCTTTCAAAGGCGGCAAAGCTGCCTTTTTTTCAATTAAAAATCCTGCAGTTGCCCCGACACCTGCCGCTATCAATATTTTGAATATCGAAACACCACCAAATGGCATGAAAAAACATAACGACAGAAGCGCTCCTTCAAGCAAAAACTCAAAAGGAGAAAACTTCCATTTCAATCCTTTGAACAATTTAACAAGGTACATTGAAGTTAAGAAAACGGCTAAAAGGGATAAAGTTGGAAAAGCTTCCTCAAAGTCCATCTTCGCAAAATATCCAGCCAACGGTGGAATGCCAATTAAAGAAAATGCGCCTAAAGTAGTTGAAAATTTTCCGTTCCTGGAAAAAAGCAATGCCTTTGCATTTGAATGGGCAAAAGCGTACAGCGCAGACGCCAATGGTGAAAGGCTTAACATGGCCACAGCTATACCCATCTGGGAAGTTGTGGAAAAGGCTAATACCCTTTTGGGCTTTTTTTCAAAAAATGCGTAAATTCCTCCGCCAAACGCGGAAAAAAGTCCAACGATCACGACGAACTCTTTTAACCTTTGGGGAAGAAGTGGATAGATCCTAACTATCCCAAAAAGGCCGGCATTCACAGCCGCTCCCGAAAGCAACATTGAAACCGGCGTTTCTGACATGGAATGTACGTCTATGAGCCAGGCGCTTAATCCCAAAACTCCGCTTTTCACCAACAGCGCCATCACCACAAACATCAACGCGAAAGCGGAAAGCTTTTCATTTTGCAAAGCACCAATGGAGAGCACTCCCGTTTCGGAATACAAAAGTATCATACCGAAAAGATAAAAAGCCAAAGCTATCGAACTCAAAAACATGTATTTCAGCGCTGCCCAAATTCTCGCTGGTTTTTCGCCATAGCCAACCATAAGAAAAGATATCAAAGAAGTAAGCTCTACAGTCACGTACATGTTGAACAGATCGTTGGAAATGAACAACGCGTAAAGAGAAGCGAAGAGATAATCCATTAAAGAGTCCATAAAGCTGTCCCATCTTTCAAAGCGCGCTTTAACACTAACCCAAACTGTGAGAAGAGACAGTATAAACCAAAAAGAAGTCGAATCGTACCTTACCTCAACACCTACAGCCGAACTCCATTCTCCCACAACAAAAGTTGCAGGTGATTGAAAAAACAAAATGTAGGACACGCAAGTTGAAATAAGTACTATTTCAAACCACATCAACCATCTTTTACTGGTAAAAACTCTGATCGTGCCAAAGAAAGCCGCCAAAAGTACCGGAGAAAGTAAAATATCAGTGCTCATCTTTTTCTATCCTCTTTTTAAGCTTCACGGCGTCAGTGGTGTGATAAACACTCGAAAGGTAAAGCACAAAAACCAATGAAAGAGCAGAAACGACGAATCCCACCACTATAGAAGTTATTATCAAAGCCTGCGGCAAGGGATCTACCCTTTCTACTGGTAAAGTAAGCAAAGGGGGCAATTTTCCATTGTATCCAAGCACAACAAATGATAGTGTCACTCCCGTTTCCATTATACCTATCCCTATGAGTTTTACCATCAAATCCCTCTTTATCGCAACAATCGTTATGCCTATTGCCATTATCACAATTGAAAAGAAGACTTCTGCGTTCATATACTTTCCTTTCTTTTTGAGAATTCGTAAAAGATGATCCAAGCTCCCACAAAAACCTTAAAGCCTATCGAAGAGTTCAACAAAAGCGCTCCCCTTCCGCTGAAAAAATCCCCCACTTTTCCAACACAAAATCCCGGGGAGAAAAAGCCTCCATGGATATTTCCGAATATCACGTAGATCAGCATCACAAAAATGACAAGATTTTCCAGAAACTCGAGTTTCATCTTTTCCGATAAAGCGTGTACTTTCGCTGATCCTAATGCCAAAGTTAAAACAACAACGCCACTTGCACCTATTGCTCCGCCACTAAAAGCGCCTCCGGCTTGAAGATGACCCGTTAAGGCCGTGTAGCTTCCCCAGACGATCCCAGCAATTCCAAAGGCGAAAAGTTCAAGACGCACCAGTGATGACTTGTCTGGCACAATTTCCCCACTTTCTCTTATCCTTTTAGAATAAAACACCACACCACTCACGGCTACGGAAAAGATCAGCAATTCAAAGAGCGTGTCGTAAAGTCTGAAATTAAGGTAAATGGCGCTGACTATGTTAGCGCTCCCATCGTACATCTGTGTGACCAAAGGGTAATGGTTGGCGTTGTGAGATGGTATTTTTACAAAATATGCGAATGAAAGCAAAAAAATCAACGAAAAGATTATGGTAAAGATGAAAAATTTCCTCATGTTACCTTACATGCCTTTCTATCATGGTATTCAGTTCTCCACTTTCTTTTAACTCTTTTAGGTATTCGTTGAGAGAATCAAAAAGTTCTTTCTCATCGGCGACAACTCCAAAAGAGTAAAAAACCCCTTTCACCTCTGAATGTAAAGGTGGCATTTCTTCGTTTGAAAATGGCAAGGACATGTACCTTACCAAATCGATACTGAGCCCTTTACCTTCATTTTCATGAAATTCTTTGATCGCTCTTTCAAGTTCTCGTGTTGTTTTGAAGCCGCTTTGCGTTTCATTTCCAAAATTGAATACTTTCGTTTCTAAAAAGCCTTCCGTCATTCGTATATTTTCGTTTTTCATGGTACTCAAAAGGGCAGCAGCAGCTACCTCTATTTTTCCACTTTCAAGCATCTTTAAAATCTCGCCTTCATCGGATTTTACTATTTCCAGCTTGAGTTCGTGGCTTTCACAATAACGCCGTATTATCTCAATTTCAAGCTCGTCAAGATCTCTATCAATTTCAGCCAAACCTAGCCATAATTTTCCACGATGCTGAAGAGTTACCATGTACAAAAACAATGTAAAGACCAATCCAATTGACGCTTCTGCAAGAGCCACATCTGGAGCGGCGTACATGGAAAAAAGAACAACCGCCGTGATTGAAACGGCACCGTAGGTCAAAACCGCTGAAGTTCTGTCTTTCAAAAACAAGATAGAAGCGGAAAGACCTATCATTATGAATATCAACGTTTCTGTGAGCGCCATTTTTCCTCTTCCACCTTTATCTTATCGTGAATGGCTCCTCTCGCCAAAAGATGAGTTATGGCTGGACCTTGAAGCACGATCACAACTGCAAGAACAAAATAGATGAAATGATGTGAAGAAAATATCCCAAACGCGATCAACAGCGTGCCCGCCCCGATGACATCGGCAACGCTTAAAAAATGAAGGCGAACGTAATAATTCTTCATAAACGTTCCAGCCAACGTTCCCACGATTATCAAAAATAGAGAAAACCAGATAAGTATTCCTTTGATTATTTCCATTCATTCCTCCAAGAAATGCGACAAAACCGCCATGCTTCCAAGTGAAAGCAGCAGCAAAATTAACGCCACGTACGCAATGTAGCTCATATTTTCTTCCAGAGATAAAAATGAAAGAAAAATGGCGAATTTCGTCGTTAAAGAGACAAAACCGGCGATTCTATCCCAAATCGTCGGCCCTTTAATCAGTCTGTACACAGGCAAAATTGCCACCGTAAAAAGGATTATTCCCATGCTCTACCTCGTTAAAATTTGATAACTTTCGATCACCTTTCGAGCTCAACTTCCATTTCCACTGGATTATGATCGCTGTATTTAAAGTTCAAATCGAACGTCTTAACGGATAAGATTTTCACATTTGGCGAAACCAAAAAACCGTCTATGATCGTGGTGAAATTTTCACCCTTAACGTATGGCTTTTCATCGGAGCGCAGGCTCGGTGTGGAAGGATCATACGCCCATTTCCATCCTTTGGGCGTCCAGTTTTTTGGAAAGTTTATGTATATTTCAAGGTATTTCAACGGCGTTGTGAATTTGAAATGGTGTAACGTTATGCCTGGCATCATGTTGTTCCAATCCCCCGTGACGATAACGTAATTTCCCTTTTCGTACTCTGAAAGTATGAATTTTTTCAAATAATCAAGCTGTTTCTTTCTTAAAGTCCCACCTTTATCAAAAGCGGAAAGATGCAAATTCACGTACACCAACTTTTTGGACGAATCTTTCACGTTGTACCAGCTCGCTATGAAACACCTTTTTAGCTGAAAAAGGTTAACGGGCCATTTGTAATCTCCAGGAAAAGACCATCTTTCCACTTTAAAGGGTTTGTACTTCGTGAAAAGGGCTATGCCAGATTCAACTTTCCCCATGGGATGGGAAACCGGCACGGGAACAAAGTTGACTTTGTAATTCAAAGCGTAATAACCAAAGTAATCCTTTAACATCTTGGAGATTTCGGATATTTCATTTATTCCATAACTTCTCGCTGAATTCTCATCAACTTCTTGTAAAGAAATGAAATCTCTTTCGTGCGTTCTTATGAAGTTTTCTATGCCAGCCACGTTTTTTTGAACTACTTCTTTGTTTTTAGGCATGGACATTGTACCGCCATCCATGAAAAAATCTTCAGAAGCGTCCAATCCAGCGTACCCTATATTCCATGTTAACACTGAAAAACTCTTTGGCACCGCCGATTCAAAAATTCTGGGGCTGCTTATGGCGCCAAGTTCCATAACTTTGGGTGGCGAATAGATCGTTACGGTGGAAAAAAGCAAAAAAGCGCCTAATACTCCAAGAGCAGCAACCAGCGTCCAAATCAATACGTTAAGGACATATTCCACTTTTCTCTCCCCCTCTTTTATTCACTATTTGCAAGGTGCCAATATAATACCTCATTAATACACGCATTGTCAAAATTATAAAAATGTGATACAATTATATGCTACGTATTTTAAACTTTCAACACATCTTCAATAAAAAAAAAGGAGGTAGTAATATGCTAAGAAAAAGCATCATTTTGATCGCTATCCTTGCGATGGCAATCACGCTGTTCGCGGCAACAGCCTTCCAAGTTACATCGCCGTCTCAGTTGATAGGTGGACCAGCAGCGTCCGGACGTGTGGGAGATTACATTCTCCAAAATTCATCAATAAAAGTTTTGATAGGAGCCAAAGACAATTTCCATGGCTACATGAAAAGCGGCGGAAACATACTTGACGCTTCACTCGCGGGGGTTAACAACGATCTCTTTGATGAAGTTCACACGTACTACGGTTGGCCAAAACAGGCAATTTACACCAAAATATTCATAAAAGACGATGGAAGTAGGAGTGGAAACGCCATCATAGAGGCGGTTGGATACAAGAATGACATGCCTTTTGTCAAAATCGATACGACATACACGCTTGCGGGAAATTCAAATTACGTTGTCATAAGAACTACCCTCACCAACACCTCAAAAAAAGATGTGGGACCTTTTGTCTTTGGAGATGCCGCCTTTTTCGGTTACGCAAGACCGTTCCTTTACGGAAATGGTTTCTCATTTAAAAACTTCAATTCTCCATTGGTGGCGGGCGTCGGAAACGGAGTTTCTTACGGTTTCACGACAACAGAAGTTAACCCGGCAACGGGAAAAATGAGACCAGTTCACATAGCCTACATATACAGCGATCCCGAAATACTTCCAAAAACCGTTTTGAAAGCTGGACAATCGATCACTTATGAAAGAGAATTCATAGTGGCTCCCACTCTTGCGGATGTTGAAAAGACAGTTTTCAATTTGAGAAAGATGCCATATTTCACTTTAAAGGGTAAATTAGTGGATATTTTCGGAAATACCGTTCCTTTTGTAAAAGTTGTCGTTAAAGCGTCCAACGGTTTAACGATAAGCGAAACGGAAACCAACGCCGCTGGAGAGTACACGCTTTATCTGCAGAATGGAAATTACACGCTTGGAATCGATCAAGCGGGATACGTAATGCCCACGAAGTCGTTTGAAGTTTCTTCAAACGGAAATCTCCCAACTTTCGTTGTTAATTACGTTAAAAAGAATTCCTTCGTGTGGCCTGTGTACTTGACAAACGTTTCAACGGATTCCGTCTTTGTCAACCTCAAAACCTTGCTTCCTTCACAGGTAACTGTTAAGTACGCCGAAAGCTCTTACTACAAAGCTCATGGCACATTTAACGAAGAGCTTTCTGAAAGCGCTCCAAAAATCTACCATCACTTGAAGCTCACAAATTTGAAGGCGAATACGGAATATTCTTACATGGTCGTCTCTAAAGATCCAGTTACTGGCATAATGAAATCAAAAGTGTTTTCCTTCGTTACAACGCCACAGGACGACTCTTTGAAAAACTTCTCATTCGTCGTTTATGGCGACACAAGGACTTTCCAATTGAGAAACAAGCTCGTTTGCGATGCCATCGCAAAAGATCCAGCCCACCCGAGAATCGTCTTCAACATCGGTGACTTGACAATGGACGGTAGGGTATTGGCAAATTGGAACAGATTCTTCTGGGCAATTCACGATTTGGCAGCCAACGTGCCGTATTACCCAATACTTGGAAACCACGAATACAACTCTTCTTACTTCTATGATGCGTTCCCGCTTCCAAAAGGTGGAGGAACGGACGAAGAAGAATGGTACAGTTTCAACTACGGACCAGTACATTTCATCGTTTTGGACGCTGACGTTATATTGATGGAAAAAGATCCTGCAAAGATGCAGAAGCAAACGGATTGGCTCATAAACGATCTGAAAGCGAATAAAAACGCCGAATTCAAAGTCGTGATATTCCATCAGCCATTCTGGACAAATACAACAGGTGAAACTGGAAATCCAGAATTGGTGAAGTACTGGAAAAATGTTTTTGAGAAATATGGAGTTAACATAGTCTTCAACGGTCATTATCACGCTTACGAAAGATTCGTGGTTAACGGCGTTACATACGTGACAACAGCCGGTGGCGGAGCGCCAATGTACCAGTTGAAACCAAAAGACAAATGGTGGCCATTTACCGTTAAATCGATTGCCGATATTCATCATTACACGTTAGTTCAAGTCGAAGGAAACAAGATGGTCGTAACTGTCAAAGGCGTCTTAAAACAGATAAATGACAAGCAGGAAAGCGCCTTCAAGCCTTATTCTGGCATACTCGATCAATTCACTATAGAATCTTCTTCGCATTGATTAAACCATTAAGTGTAAAAACAAAAGGGCCAATTGGCCCTTTTGTTTTGCTTTTTAACATTAAAAATTGTAAAATACCTAGGTGTAAAAAATTCATGAATCGAGGTTAAAAATGCGAGAAGACGTAAAAAATTCGATACGTGATAAAATTCTATGGCTTTCTATAATAGGACTTGACGCTCTTTACGTGTTTTTGATCCTCAACGAACACTTTCCCGCCATCAACAACTACACGTTATTCTTTATTTTATCACTCGCTGCCTATCTGATGGGTTCTTTTGCCATAGCCACATTTTCAAATGATTTTACGGTTGTCCCGCACTTTTTTGCAATATTTCCAATGTTAATACTTTTCGATCCGGTTTCAACTTCGCTTATCGCTTACCTCACCGTGCTTTTTGCCTATCGAAAACATGACGCGCGCGCGCGTCTTTTTGGAAGCGTACAATACGCTCTGGCGTATTATTTCGCAGGTCTTACAATTCAAAAATTTGGTTGCAACTTGGTTGGCATCATTTTGGCACTTCTCGTTTTCAAAATTATAAACGCCGTCTTGGTAGACCTTTGGTACGATTTTTTGAGATCAAGGATGAGAAAAATAAAAATTTTGATAAAAGGCTTTTTTATGGAACTCGGATTTTTTTCAATGACCATTCCAATGGTTGTGGCTTTTCCTTTGGTCAAAAATAACGTTACGCTGGAATTTTTAGTCATATATTCTCTCATTTTTCCACCGGTTTTTGTCAAATTTCTCGCAGTTCAAAGCATTTCAAATAGGGAACTGAAAAGCGAAAAAGAGCAACTGTCAAAGAGTGTTCAGAGATTGAAAAGGATACTTGAAGTTTCCCAGATGTTGAAAGTAAACATGCCTTTGAAAGAGTTGATGATGAGAGTGGCGGCCATAATTCATGACGATCTGGGCTGGGAGTACGTTTTGGTAAGCATGGTAACTCCAGATGGAAGGATTGAAAGGATAGCTTACGCTGGTATAAGCGAAGAAGAATTCAAACGTCTCAAGAAGAACACGCCATCTTTACAGTTCATAAAATCTTTGATGAAGGAAAAATACAAAATATCGAATTCCTACTTTATCCCCCAAGAAGCTAAAGAAATTTTGCCTCCAGAATCATCCTTCGTTGGCAAATACGAAGAAAGGAAAGATGAAAACGCGTGGAAAGAGATGGATTTATTATGGATTCCGATAACGGATAGAATGGGAAAGATGGTGGCTTTTATCTCACCTGATAAACCTATAAGCGGAAAGCGCCCAACTTTAGAAGACGTGACAATTCTTGAGATCTTTGCAAACCAGGTTTTTATAGCGCTGGAAAATTCAAGTGAATTCGAAAAATTGCAAGAAAAAGCGATAAGGGATGGTCAAACCGGTCTTTACAATCATACGGAATTTTACAACAAGCTCGAAGGCATTATTCAAAATGATGAAAAATTCTGCCTTGTGATGATAGACATAGACGATTTCAAATTGGTAAATGATACTTACGGTCACCAAATGGGAGATAAAGTTATAGAGTACATTTCCGAAACTATAAAACGTTCGATAAGGCACGGTGATGTAGCAGCGAGATATGGCGGAGAAGAATTTGTGATAATATTCAGGGGCATGAATAAAAGAACCGTAAAATCTATAGCTGAAAGGCTAAGAATATCCGTTGGAAGCGGTAATTCCCCAGTTAAAGTTACCATCAGCGTTGGTGTGGCATGTTATCCCGGCAATGCGAGTACTTCCGCGGGTATAGTTGCGGAGGCGGATAAAGCTCTGTACATGGCAAAATTAAGCGGTAAAAATACCGTTGTGCTTGCCAACGCCAACAATAAGAAGAAAAACTACTAATCCATCTGAGTTGAGCTTCAAAAAAATTATTTTTCGTGATATTCAAGCGCAACATAAGTTAATCTTTTCATTCGAAGGCATTTTTATGAATATGTCCTTCATGGCGTGTGTACAAACAATTAAAGCAAAAGAAATAAATTCTACAAGAAGTAACTATATACTATTTGTGGACTAAAAAGGAAGACTTTTTTAGAACACAAAAGCTGGGTATTGATTTGTTAAAATCAGAGAATTCAAAGAAAGGAAGTAATAAGCATGCTTGAATTGAAGAATATATCCTTAACGATAGATGAAAACAAGATCTTGAATAATTTGAATATGCGCTTTGATGAAGGAAAAAGATACGTCATTCTTGGAAACAACGGAACTGGTAAATCAACCATTGCCAATCTCATGATGGGTGTGAAGAAATATCATCCTCAAGAGGGAAAGATACTACTGGATGGAAAAGACATAACCGATCTTGGAGTTTACGAAAGGGCCAAACTTGGAATAACCATTGCCTTTCAAAACAGCGTTCGATTTGAAGGAATAACAACCTTTGATTACTTAACGCTTGGCGGCAAGGTAAAAGCGTCACTTGAAGATGCGAAAAAGGCGTTGGAACTTGCAGGATTAAACTCAGATTACTTGAAAAGGCGTGTTGATAGTTCTTTAAGTGGAGGAGAAAGAAAGAGAATAGAGCTGGCGTCCATTCTAATGCTGGAAATGAAGTACGTCATTTTGGACGAACCAGATTCCGGAATTGATATGATGTCTCTTGAGACCATTTCCAACATAATAAATATTCTGAACAAGCGTGGAACGACAACCATAACCATAACTCACAGAGAAGAGATAGCCCAAAACAGTGATTACGCTTACCTGATATGCGCTGGAAGGGTGTTTAACGAGGGAGCTCCGGAAAAAATGGCAAATTATTACAAGGAACTGTGCGATCGTTGCGATCATCCAAACGATCTTCTTAAAATAGCGGAAAGTAGGTGAGAAGTATGCAAATATCTGCCAATTACGCAAAGGAATTTGAAAAGATAGCCGAAGCCTATGAAAAAAGCGGTGGAGATGCGTCTAATCTCTTGGATAAGAGCATCTCTTCCATAATAATAAGTGGAGATAAGATAATAGGACTCAACACCGTCAAAGGTGTCGAAATAGAATCTGGAACACAAGAAAAGGGTGTTTGGGCCAAGATAAGAATTTTAAAGGGCAACAAAATAGAAAAGCCAATTCACCTTTGTACTGGATTTTTGGGAAAAGAAGGAGAGCAACGGGTTAATTTTGACTTCTTCATTGAGGATGACGCGGAAGTGAGTTTTATTTCGCATTGTTCGTTTCCGTGGTCAACGAAGTTGACCCATAAAATGGTCGCAAATGTTCACATAGGAAAGAACGCCGTTATGACTTATAATGATGAGCATTTTCACTCTGAAGCTGGTGGCATCACGCTTATTTCCGATACCCACGCCGTGGTGGAAGATGGAGGAAAATACGAGAATAATTTTGAGTTAACCAAAACGAGAGTTGGGACCCTAAAAGTGAGAATGGACGTGGATTTAAAGAAAAACGCCGTTGCAAAGTTTGACAGCAAAATTCGCGGAAAAGAAGATGATGAGATCTCAATAGTGGAAAGTTTAGGTTTAAACGGCGAAGGAGCCCATGGAATAGCGAAATCCACCGTTGTCGCCACGGATAGAACAAGGGCCAGGATAATAAACGAGGCATTCGGAAACGCTCCCTATTCAAAGGGACACATAGAATGTAACGAAATAACGAAAGGAGACAAGGTGGACGTTTCAACGCTTCCAGTTTTAAAAGTTACAAATGATCTTTCAGAACTCACCCACGAAGCTTCCATTGGGCGTGTTAATTCAGAACAGCTCGATACCCTCATGGCAAAGGGAATGTCTGAAGACGAAGCCACAGAATTCATAATCAGGGGAATTCTGAGGTAAAAAACGTTCACCGGTAACTAAAAGAGCGTTTTAACGAAATCTAAAATTGGTACAACCACAAGAGCCGGAAGGAAATTTCCGGCTTTTGTATCTTTTAAATTGAAAAGCTTTATGGCGATCATCAACAAAATCGCGCCGCCAACCGAGGTGAAATCGTTTATGTAGCTCGGCAAGGTTAAAAAATGAAGGTAACTCGAGAGGGAAACAATGCTTCCTTCAATTAGGTAAACTCCCAGAGCTGATGCCAAAACGCCTTTTCCGTAAGCAGAAGCGAGGATTATGGAACTTATGCCATCCATAGTGGACTTAACGTAAAGCAACTGGTTGTTTCCAGTTAAACCGCTGTTGACGCATCCAAGGATGGTCATAGGTCCTATTGTGAAAAGCACTGTCGCAAAAACGAAACCACTGGCGAAGGTACTCTCGTTCTTTTTTGAAAATCGATCCGCAAGTGAAGTGATGTGTTCCTCTATTTGCCACCATTCGCCGAGAAGCCCACCTATTGCCAGACTTATCAAAACGATCAAAAAATTGGAAGCACCAAGCCCCATTTTCAGTCCAAGAAAAACGGTTATAGCCCCTATCGACAAAAAGAGCGTGTTTTTGTATTTTTGCGGTAGTTTGGAACCTATGAAAATACCAAGCACACTCCCCAAAATAACAGTTAGAGTGTTCACAAGCACTCCAAAGTTCAGCATTTTTCTCCCTCACATCACATAACTTCCATTACCAAAGATTCAAACGGTTGAAGCTTCACCTCGCCCTTTATCCTTTTTCCAGCTTCTCTATCACTCGCCACGCTAATTACCCCTTCTTCGTTGATTTTAACATCTTTTTCAGAATTCGTCATGTTTAAAATCACAGAAGCTCTTTGAGAGAAGAAAGTGCGACTGTAAAACAAAACACCTTCAGGGCTTTCGTGCCAAAAATCAAGTTTTCCCCTTTTCAGCGCAATGCTTTTCTTTCTGAACTTTAGCAATCTTCTGTAGAAATTCAAAATGGAATTTTCCTCTTTCATTTCGTCTTCAACGTTAACCAGAGATTTGTTATCATTAATTGGCAGCCACGGTTCAACGGCGGAAAAGCCAGCGTATTCACTTGAATCCCACTGCATTGGTGTTCTGCACACATCTCTTCCCTTTCTTGGCCATAACGCCTTTCCCCATGGATCTTTTATTTTATCGTAAGGAATACTCGTGTCTTCCATACCGAGTTCTTCACCGTAGTAAATAAAAGGCGTGCCCCTCAGAGTTAAAAGCAAAGTGGCAAAGATCTTCGCAATTTTTTTCTTTTCACTTTCACCGAGTTCCATATTTTCCGTCATGCGCGTTAATATTCGCGAATTGTCATGATTACCCAAAACGTAGCTCGGCCACGCCCTTTCACCAAAGGTCTTATCGACATTTTCCGCGAGTTCTCTTATACTTTCAGCGTCCATTGAAAGCTTTTCCATAAAGTCAATGTTAAAGGCCATGTTAAACCTATCAGGGAGCGTGAAAATAAGGTAAAGGCACAAACCCATATCGGCGGATATCTCACCGACGCTCACTTTTTTGTTTTTGCCGTAACTGTCTAAAAATTCCCTTATTTCTTCAACTGCAAGTAAAGTCTCCGGGCGCGCCGTAAACCTATCCCAGTAATACACGTCTCTCACACTTTTAAAAAGACTCTCTTTTATTTGAATTCCAGTTAAAGCATCTCTAAATTTTGGATCTTTGTAATAGTGAGCCGCGGCATCAAATCTGAAACCATCCACACCGTGATCAAGCCAAAATTTCATGGATTTGAATATTTCTTTCTTAACCTCTGGATTTCTCCAATTCAAATCGGGCTGCTCTTTTGCAAAAAGATGAAGGTAGTATTGTTTCCTGTTTTCATCCCATTCCCATGCGCTTTCAGGTTTTGTTCCAGAAAAGAGAGAAACCCAATTGTTTGGAGGCTCACCATTTTCTTTTGCGTCTTTCCATATGTACCAATCCGCCTTTGGATTGTCCCTTGAACTTCTCGATTCCACGAACCATGGGTGTTGAACTGACGTGTGATTGTAAACCTGATCTATGATAACTTTTAATTTTCTTTTGTGCGCTTGATCTATCAATTCGTCGAAATCAGATATACTCCCAAATATGGGGTCAACATCCGTATAATCACTTATATCGTATCCAAAGTCTGCCATAGGGGATTTGAAAAAAGGGGATATCCATATCGCGTCCACGCCGAGCCATGAAAGATAATCGAGTTTTTCTGTTATCCCTTTTAAATCTCCGATACCATCGTTGTTCGTATCTTTAAAGCTTCTTGGATATATCTGATAAAAAACAGCTTCTTTCCACCATTCCATTTGAATCACTCCTCACGTTTCTTTTCGATATCATACACCACATTCAAAAGTAAAAACAAAATTGAAACCCAGTTTATCCAATTGCCGAATCTATCGTAAAATGTTTTAACACGATTTGCTTTAATTGAAAAGACACTTTCAACTTTTTTGTGTATGGGAAGTTCTTTCTGTACACGGCCATACTCATCTACAAATCCGGTTATACCTGTATCGGCCACTTGAATGGTCCACTTTCTATTCTCCACCGCCCTGAAAACGCTTTGTGCGAAATGCTGTTCCAAAGCCGTCTTTTGACCAAACCAACTATCATTTGTAACGGTTACCAGGAAATTGGCACCCTCATTTGTGAATTTTCTTGAAAGCCTCCCAAAATAACTTTCAAAACATATCTGCGTTGAAAAGGTTAAGTCATCCCACTTAAAGAGCGTGTATTTCTCTCCGGGAGTGAAGAATTTGGAAAGCTTTAAAAATTTGAAGAGACCAAATATTCTGGGATAAGGAAGTTTTTCGGTAAAAGGAACCAAGATATGTTTAAAATACACGTCCTTCATTCCATCGGAATTAAAGAGAGCAACTGCATTGTACACCTTTCCGTTTGAAAAGAATGGAAACCCTATCACCGCCGCCATATTGTATTTTTTTAAGAGATTTGCCAAGGAAAAAAGGGTTCCTTTACTTAAATTGTACTCAAATGTCCCTTCAGGAAAGACAACTAAATCGGCGTATCCATGCGCTTTTTTTATGGAATTAAGCACATCGTTTAATATTTCATTTTCACTCATTTCATACCTTTGTGCAACTGAAACATTTGGTTGAACGACGGCAACATTAACAACCTTTCCATGGCTGGATTGTGGAACAAGTAAAAAGGTTGTGTAGAGAAAAAAAGTTGTGAATGACAAAACCACGAAAAGCCATCCTCTTTTTTTATTCAAAGAATGGTAAAAAGAATAGTTCGCGAATACCACCATAAAAACCAGGCCAAGTGTGCCGAAAAAGCTTGTGAGTTGAATTATTCCAATTTGAGAGTACAAGGCGTTAGAAAGACGGGCACCGGTAAAGCCTATGTCTCCGATGCCTCTAATGTATTCCACAAGTGTGTACGCGCTTGAAACTGACAGTGCCTTAATAATCCACGGCGCTTTACTCTTAGACACGAGAAAAGCGGCAAGACCAAAAATTGCCCAGAAAAAGCCCTCAATTGGCAACGAAACGAAGAAAGCTAGCGCCCCGAGGTATGATGGAAATCCGTTAAAAACGGAGATATTGATCATTAAGGTTGGAAGCAGCCAATAAAGCGATATTCCAACGAACGTGATACCAAGCATCCAACCGTAAAGTATGGAAGACCACCATTTCATTTCTCTTACTGAGAAGAAAAAGGGAATGAGTCCCATCCACACGAATACATTTGAGATCATGCCGGGCATTGAAATTGCCAGCAAGAATGCGGAAAGTTCAACCAGTGCTATTCTTTTGAAAATTCCGAAATGTCGTATTCTTTTTTGCATTTTTGGCAAAAGAGCACCTCAGTCCCGTCTCTTTTTTTCTTGTAATAAAGAATTTCTCCATCTTCCGGACATTTAAAATTGGAAGGCTCATACCAACTAATAAAATCACAACTCTTTGGATTGTTTTCGCAAATGTAAAAGGTTCTTCCTTTTTTGCTCTTACGCACTACAACCTTACCACCACATTTTGGACATTTTCCTCTGGCGTAAGTGTTAACAGATCTCACGTAATCACACTCTGGATATCTACTGCAAGAGATGAAATCCCCATATCTTCCGTGCCTCAAAACCAAAGGCGCACCACATTTTGGACACTTCTCATTCAACACTTCGGCTTCTTTTATTTCAACGTGTGCCATTTTTCCATCAAACTTGATCTCTGAAGAGGAAGGAATCTTTTTCCTTTCACCACACTCTGGACACTCCAAATAAGCTCCGTATCTACCATATCTCAAGTTCATATTCGCTCCGCATTTCGGACATTTAACGTCCGTCGGTATTAAAAGCTTATGCTTGCCATTTTTTACCTCTTGCAAAACCCTTTCGAGATTTTTCGTAAAATCGTCGTTGAATTCTTTTAAGATCTCTTGCCAATCACTCTTTCCTTCTTCCACTCCATCGAGCGCTTTTTCCATGGAGGCGGTGAACTTCAAATTGACTATTTTTGGAAACTCTTTCGTCAAAAAATCGTTCACGATCATGCCAAGAAATGTGGGCACTAAACTCTTTTTTTCCTTGCTAACGTACTTCCTCGTTATCAAAGTTTGAATAATAGTAGCGTAAGTGCTTGGGCGACCAATGCCAACCGCTTCCATCTTTTTCACAAGAGAGGCTTCAGTGTACCTTGATGGTGGTTTGGTTTCCAATTCTTGCAACTCCAATTTATCGACTACCACTTCTTGTTTTTCTTTAACATCAGGAAAAGAAGTACTTTCATTTTTTGTCGGCATGACCTTTTCAAAGCCGTCAAATATCCTCTTTTTAAACGTCAACTCGAAGATGGCCCTTTTTTTGGAATCACCAATCTTAACCACTTCTTTTGTGTAAATGGAATCTTTCATTTGAGAAGCCATAAACCTTTTCCATATTAAAGAGTAGAGTGCATACTCCTCTTGCGAAATCTTTCCATGCAAAGACTCAGGTGTCACGTTGGGATAGGTTGGCCGAATCGCTTCGTGAGCGTCTTGAGTTAAAGAACTTTTCTTCACGACTTTTTTCTTCGCCACGTACTCCTTACCGAAATTTTTTTCTATGAATTCAACCGCCTTTTCGCGCGCTACATCTGATACTCTGTAAGAATCCGTTCTCATATAGGTAATAAGTGCCATATTTTCACCGTTCACATTGACACCTTCATACAATTTTTGAGCTATTTTCATCGTTCTTGCAACTGAAAAACCAAGCAAAGAAGAAGCCGCCTGTTGAAGGGTACTTGTTTTGAATGGTAGAGGCGCTTTTGTCACGCTTTCTGAACTCTTAACCTCTAGAATTTCAAACCTGGAAGAAGAGATATACTCGAGCGCTTCTTGAGCATTTTGGTGATTTAAAAATGGTTTTTTTGATAGATCCTCACCGTCAAAGAATTTCAACTTTGTTTTTTCTTTCAGAATCTCGACCTGTATTTCGTAATACTTTTGAGGATTGAATTTAAGGATCTTCTTTTCCTGTTCACACAATATCCTCAAAGCCGCAGACTGCACTCTTCCAGCGCTAAGACCGTACTTAAAAACTTTCCATAACACGGGACTCACTTTGTAGCCCACTATTCTATCTAACATCCGTCTCGTAAGTTGAGAATTCACCATGTTCATATCGATACTTCTCGGACTTTTTACCGCTTCTTTTATAACATGCTCTGTTATCTCGTTAAAGACTATTCTATTTTTCTTTTTTGGATCCAGATTCAATATGTATGAAAGATGCCAGGCAATCGCTTCGCCTTCGCGATCATTATCGCTCGCAAGAAGCACTTCTCTACCTTTTGCTTTTTCTTTTAACTCTTTTACGATCTTTTCTTTACCGCTCATTATTTCAAATTCTGGAACGAATTTTCCATTTATCTTTATTCCAAATTTTGATTTTGGCAGATCTCTTATGTGTCCCTGTGAAGAAGTAACTTTAAATCCTTTTCCAAGATACTTCTGAATCGTTTTCGCTTTTGATGGAGATTCAACTATAACAAGCTTTTCAACCATTTTTTTCTTCCTTTCGTTCACACTTCAAATTTATTCCAGTTAAGCATTATCTTTCTTCCGAGATATCTATCGTAATCGCTCCAAGTGGAATTAGAATTTTTTTCCTTTAAAGAATTTATTTGTCCTATTTTCGAATCCAAATCATCTGCCTCGTGAAGTATCATCGCTTCAAGAGTTTTTGGAAGGGTAGGAGAGCCCCATTCGAGTTCACCGTGATGAGAAAGTATCATGTGATTGAGATGCGTAAGCGCCTTCTTTGAAAGGGCGGGTACTTTTTTTGCCCATTCGTCTAGCATTTCAACGCCAAGTACGATATGTCCTATAAGCTCTCCTTCGTCACTTCTTTCTATTCCATAAGGCTGCATCTTGTATTCTTTTATTTTTCCAACGTCATGTAAAGCGGCGCCTACCAGCAACAAATCTCTGTCCACATTTTCATAAAGTTGAGAAATGGCATCGCAAAGTTTCATAACTCCAAGAGTATGTTCCAAAAGACCACCGCGATAGGCGTGATGTACAACTATGGCAGCTGGAGAGGTGATGAATTCTTCAACGAATTTGTCATCACTGAATGGAACGTTGATAAGTTCTCTCAACGTTTCGTCCTTTATGCTATCCACAAAAGCCATGAAATCAGAGTACATCTCATTTACATCTTTTTTCGTGGTAATGATGAATAAGTCCGGATCGTATTCTCCTTCCTTTAAAACAAGTAGGGAATCCCTTGATTTGTCCAAATTTATCTGTAACCTATCCATATAAGAAGAGACGTGACCATGAATTTTTACTATTGAATTCACCTTTACCTTAGAATCATTCTCAGCAGCGTTAAACCAGTCTATAGCCCTTATTTCACCGCTTTTATCCGCTAAAGTTAGAAGTAAAAATTTTTTCCCATCTTTTGACTCTTGCAACCTTTTACTCAAAACTTTAAGCTTCATATCGACAACGTCATTTTCGTCAACATCACTTACCATTTTCTGAGCGTACATTTCTTTTTTCGAAAAGCCTAACTTTTCAAGGTACTCTTCGCTGAAAAGCTCTCCAAATTTCACAACGAAACACCGCTTTCTTTTGTGTATGTTTTTATACATTCCAAATATTACCATATATCTTGAAGGTTAAGCACATTTAAAAACATTGCGGAGGATCCGTAACTCTTACCTCCGCATACTCATCACTTTTAGTTTTAATCAAACACGCTTTTCAATTCATGCTCTTTGGACTTTACCAGATTTAAGGCATCTTGTGCAAACCATCAAACGTTTGATTTTGCCATCTTCTCCAACAACTTTTACGGGTTGAAGATTTGGCTTGAAAGTTCTTTTAGTTTTCTTGTGAGAATGGCTTACGTTGTTTCCGGTTGAAACGCTTCTACCGCATATATCGCATTTTCTGGACATTGTTGCTCTCCTTTCTAACATAAGCTTTTAAATTATCATTACTTGATTTTTATTTTGATTTTCTAATTCAAGGGCGGGAATTCATCCCGCCCTTAGGAATCACATTTCACTCTTCAAGCGAGATGGCGCCTACTGGGCACGAATCCTTTGCGTCTTCGCAGCATCCTGCGCTGCAATCGTCAGCGATAACGTGAGCCTTTCCATCATCACCGAGTTTAAAAACCTGTGGACACAGGCTTTCGCACACGCCACAGCCAATGCACAAATCTTCATTTACAACTGCTTTCATAGTTACAGCACCTCCGCATTATAAAGATTTAATATCTCTCAACTTGCACCAATCTTAATTATATCATATCATAATTCGTGCGCTTATTAAAAAATGTTTAATTTAGAAAATCTTTTTTCCCATCATTCCGCTGCGAACAACTCTTCTTCTTGCTCTTCCAACGAAAAATCTTCCATGAAGATCTCTTTTGGCTTTTCAATACCGTTAAAATTCGTTCCGTAATCCACGGTGTAAGCACCGGCATTTAAAAAATAAACCGTATCGTTTAAAGAGATATCTTCTGGAAGTTCCACTTCATCGTATATGACGTCTACACTGTCGCAGGTTGGCCCAGCAAGGGTAAAGATCTTCTTTTGATGTCCCTCTTTTCCGTCAACGACGACTTTGTATCTCAAATCTTCTATCGTTTCCATAAGTCCATGAAAAACTCCCGCATCCAGATAAACCCAGTTCGTCATATCTTTCTTTGATCTTAAGATCACTTTAGAAACCAGAATCCCGGCATCTCCAACCATAGATCTTCCCGGCTCTACGTAAAGTGTTGGCCTGTCCATGAAATTGAAGTACTCTTCTATACTTTCGTTGATGACCTCTCCTATTTCCTCAACGGTGGGTATGTCTCTAACGTACTTTATTGGCATCCCGCCTCCCAGGTTTATAACGTTCATTTTTATGCCCTGCAGGCGGGCAAACCAAAAGATATCGGCAACTTTCATAAGAGCAATCTGCCAACTGTATTTATCGTAGCATTGTGAACCAACGTGAAAGGAAACGCCAATTGGTTGCAATCCAAGTTTAAAAGCGTAAATTATCAAGTCTTTAACGTGTTCTATGTTCGTGCCAAACTTCTTCGATAAGGGCCAATCGCTGTCCGTTTCTCCCATAGCCAATCTGAAATAAACTTTAGAATGTGGGGCATTCCGCGCTATTTTTTCGATTTCCATCTCAGCGTCAACTGCAAAAAGGTCAATACCGTTTTCATATGCGAATTTTATGTCTTCTTCTTTCTTTATCGTGTTACCAAAACTCATCATAGATGGATCTATACCCAAACCAATCAGTTTTTTTATTTCTCCTTTTGAAGCAACGTCAAAAGATGAACCTAAATCACGCAGCTTATTCACTACGCGTTCATGGGAATTAGACTTCACAGCGTAAAAAATTTTCACACCTGGTATGGCATCTTTCAATCTGCGGTAATTACTTTCCACAATATCAAGATCCATAAGAACAAAAGGTGTTTTTACTTTCTTTGCTATGAAACGAACCTTTTTTGTGATTTCCATCTTGCCCCACCTCACCTGTCAATGATAGAGAATTCGACAAATCATAGTATTAGATACGTTACACTTTTAAACGCACTAAGGTTAATTTTAAAAGAAAAATCTATTTCTCTTTCTTGAAACGTGCTGTTGAAATTTTTTACTCAAAAAAACTCAAATTGAGTAAAGGTGTGAAGATTAAAAAGCACAAAAATATTGACAACATTTGGCGTCACAAAAGATCAGATTTTCTTATCCGAAAAACAGCTCTTTCAATTCTCCTCTCAAAATTAGGAAGAGCGACAACGCAAGTCGACAAAAGAGGTTCATATTTTCAATCTTTTTTGATATTCGCACCTTCATTTACTCTAACTGCATAAAGCACATGAAAGAAAAGAGATATTTTACGATCAGAATATGACAAAGTTAAACTTTGCTAAAAGCGCAAAGCCTTCTTACTTAAAAGTCATTGTCAAGTTAGAGATTTTTTATTCAAAAAGCGTTAAAATCGATTTGAAGTGTGAAATGCAGTAAAGTCTGCATCAAATGAAAGCGAGGAGGTTGCGCAATGGCAAACACAGGTTTGTTCGAGGATGCCTTAACCCAGTTTAACAGGGCGGCAGATTTGATGAAGTTGGACGAAGGAATGCGACAGGTGTTATCATCTCACAAAAGAGGAATAAGGGTTCAATTCCCAGTTAAAATGGATGACGGTTCCATCAAAGTTTTCACCGGATACCGTTATCAACACAATGTTGCAAGGGGACCAGCAAAGGGAGGAATTAGATATCATCCCAATGTAAATGAAGACGAGATAAAAACTCTTTCCTTCCTTATGACCTGGAAATGTGCGGTTGCTGGAATTCCCTACGGCGGAGCGAAAGGTGGAGTAAAAGTTGATCCGAATGAATTGTCATCTGGAGAATTGGAAAGACTTTCAAGAAGGTATTTCTCCGAAATAGCTCCATTTATCGGCCCAGAAACTGATATTCCTGCTCCAGATGTCAACACCAACGCCCAGATTATGGCATGGTTCCTTGACACTTATTCCATGGGTGAAGGACGCTCAACGTTGGGAATAGTTACCGGAAAGCCCTTGGAATTAGGAGGCTCTCTTGGAAGACCGGAAGCGACGGGAAGAGGAGTTAGCATAATAACAAACGAAGCGAGCAAGTACTTCCTTGGTGATGAAATAAAAGGAAAGACGGTCGCCGTGCAAGGATTCGGCAACGTCGGCTCTTACACAGCCTTAATTCTTGGTGAAGAATACGGTGCGAAGGTGGTCGCAATAAGCGATATAACCGGTGGATATTACAACCCAGATGGAATAAACGTTAAAGAAGCTTTCGATTACGTCACAGCCCACAAAACTCTGGAAGGCTTTAACGCACAAAAGATAACAAATGAAGAGTTACTTGAATTGGACGTTGACGTGCTCATTCCAGCGGCTCTGGAGAGAACCATTAGAGAAGATAACGCCGATAAAGTGAAAGCCAAACTCATCGTTGAAGCTGCAAATGGTCCGACGACACCAGAAGCCGATGCGATATTGAGAGGTAAAGGCATTCATCTCGTTCCCGATTTTCTTGCAAACTCGGGTGGTGTTACCGTTTCTTACTTTGAATGGGTACAAGGCCTTTACTCTTACTTCTGGGATCTGGAAGACGTTAGAAAAGCACTTGACAAAGCCATGAAGAATGCGTTTAAAGACAGCGCGAAAGCTCGCGAAGAGTACAACACGGATATGAGGACGGCGTCTTATATTGTGGCTATTGATAAGGTTGCCACTGCCACAAAACTTCGTGGAATTTATCCTTGATTGAAAAGATTTATAAAGAATAAAGAGAACGCTCACGCGTTCTCTTTATTCTTTTACTTCGGTTAAATCTTCTTTTTTATCCTCTTCTCCATTTTCCTTTTGCTTATTCCGCCATTCAAGATTCAAAGCGGCCTTAAGCGAAACCAAACCAACTTCCAATTGTCTATCGTCTGGTTCTTTAGTTGTTAATTTTTGAAGCCACAATCCAGGCAGGGCCAGAATTTTTACCACCGGGTTATTCAGGTATTTCGCTGTAAAACGTTGGAATTCATAGGCTAATCCTGCCACCACTGGAATAAGTACAACTCTCCAGAACATTTTCCACCAAATGTTCATAGGGCCAAATGCGGCGACAATGCTGAAAACGATTATTGCGGCGACCATGGTTATCATCAAAAAACTCGTTCCGCACCTTGGATGTAAAGTTGAATACTTTCTGGCATTTTCAACGGTTAATTCTTCGTTCGCTTCGTAAGTGTAAACGGATTTATGTTCAGCCCCGTGATATTGAAAAACCCTTTTAATATCTGGAATAAACGCAATTATCCATATGTACACCAATAAAATAACCGTTCTAATGGTACCTTCAACTAACGCAAACAACATTCCGTTTTCCCTTAAAGGTTTAAAAATAGATGTTACCAACACTGGTAAGACCGAAAACAATCCAACGGCAAAAACCAAGGCTATGAGTAGTGAGAAAATTATATCTTTCGTTGTCAACTGTTCTGTCTCATTTCCGGACATATTGGCAGAGAAGTTCAACGCTCTTATGCCTGTGACCAGAGCATCGTAAAGCACAAAATTTCCTCTTATTAAAGGCCAGCCCTTCCATCCTTTTGGTCTTTCCATACCACCATAGTCAGAAACAACGATTTCTCCATTTGGCCTTCTCACAGCAACAACTGTTTTTAAGCCTTTCATCATAACGCCTTCTATTACCGCTTGCCCTCCAACGCTTAATCCTTTTGGATAATCCGGCATATTTTTAACTTCCTTTCGTTAACCTTACATTTATTCTCTCCACGATGATGTTTCTCAAATCATCTTTAAAAACAATGCTGAAAAATTTGTACGCTTGCCTGTCAACTGAAGAAGAGAGTTGTGAAAAATAAGCTTCCATTTTCTTAAAGAATTCATTTCTCTCCTCTTTGGTCATAGAATGAATTTCTAAAACAACGCGCCGAAGGTTTTCATCCTCGGCGCAGGATCTTACAATTTCATTTATTTCTTTTTGAAGAACCTTCATGCTCTATTACTTTTCTTCTTCGGATGATTCCTTTTCTTCTCCAACTACAAAGACTTTTATCGATATTCCGGTTCTCTTGTCCCCACCTATTTCGATATCGACAAAACCTGGAATCATTCCTATGTCTTTACCACTTTCATTCAAAAAACGTCTCGCAACTGCTACCGCTTTCACCGCTTGGTTCACCGCACCGGCGCCGATGGCTTGCAACTCAACCATTGGCTCTTTTCCAAGTGCACCGGCGATCGCGCCCGCCACAGAATTTGGATTTGACTTTGAACTAACTTTTAATGTTTCCACGTTCAACGCCTCCTTGTTCGCATGAGATGAGTTTATCAAAGAAACCATTAACAACTCTTTTAAGTCCTTCAACGCTGCTCTCTTTTAGCGCTTCTAACTTTGTTTCGTGTGAATTGGGAAGGCCCTTAAGATAAGCAACAACAAATTTCCTAAAAAATATTATACCATGAATTCCGTATTCCTTAATTGTTTTATCCAAATGAAGGTTGAACACACGTTTTTTCTCACTCAGATCAACGTGAATTACTTTTTGAGATCTAAAATATTCGCGAACACTTTTGAATATCCACGGATTACCTATAGCGCCTCTCGCGATGAGCAAAAAATCGGCTTTCGTTTGATTGATCGCACGATAGGCGTCAAGGTAAGTGAATATATCACCAGAAATTCCAACTTTAACACCTTGAAGAGCTTCTTTTAACACTTTTGCACTTTCCCAATTCGCTTTTCCATTATAGCCTTGTTCAACGGTTCTTCCATGTATAGATACAAGGAAGGCACCTCCATCAGAAGCCGCTTTGGCTACTTCAAGGTAATTTTTGTTCTTTTCTCTTCCAAGACGGATCTTTATGGAAACTTTGAATCCGTTCTTTGACAAGAGTTCAACTATGCTTCTTATTCTCTTTGGCTCTTCCATGAGAGCGGAGCCATAACCACGTTTGGTGACTTTTTTCACAGGACAGCCGGCATTTATGTCAATCCAGTTTGAACCGTTTTTGTTCCTTACAATTTCAGCACTTTTTAAAAAAAGTTCCGGGTCTCTTCCAAAAAGTTGAACAACATGTTTTTCTCCATTTTCGGGAATCATTTCAAAGCTTTTGAAATTATTACTTGTCAATCCGTTTACACTTATCATTTCAGTAAAAGCCATATCAGCACCCATGGAGATACAAAGTTCACGGAAAATTTTATCATTTACACCAGCCATTGGCGATAATACTATTTTCAAATTCATTCATCTCTCTCTTTGAAGATATTCTGCACATATATTATCAAGAAACCAATTTGAACACAAAACAAAACTTTGGAGTTATAATAGAATTTGCAGTTCGACTTAAAAAATCACAAAAGAAGTGATTTTTATGGAGACTACTACAAAGAAAAAGGCTTACAGCGCTGTGGTTTGCGTGATGCTTTCTTATTTTTTGCCTTCCATGACTCGAGCAAGCGTTGGAACCGCTATGCCACAAATATTGAACGATATTGGTGGGTTTTCGATGCTTTTATACTCTCCGTAGGGTTGGTTATTCCGATTTTTGGAAAGCTCTCTGACATATTGGGAAGAAAATACCTGTACATAACTGGTTTATCCGTTTTCGTCGTTGCATCCTGGTTTGGCGGTATGGCCCAAACGATATACTGGCTTATAGGTGCGAGCGCGGCTCAAGGCGTTGGAGCCGGTATTATCATAGCGATAGGACCGGCAATTATCGGAGATTACTTTCCACCAAAGGAGCGCGCAAAATATCAAGGACTTATTGGTAGCGTGCTTGCCGCTTCTAGCGTCATAGGACCGCTGATGAGTGGTTATTTAACCGATACCGTTGGATGGCGATGGGTATTTTTCATGAACATACCTCTGGGCCTTCTTGCAATATTCGTAAACATCTTATTTCTTTCAAAATATTCACCGAATATCGATAAAAATGCCAAAATCGATTATAAAGGAATTTCAACACTTGGAATCATGCTATTTACAATGTTGTTAGGATTTACGTACGTTTCAATAGAAAATACCTGGTTCGATCGCAAGACTTTGACCCTTTTCCTAATTTCATCAATATTTTTCATCGTTTTTTATCATATTGAACGGCGTCAAAAGTATCCTATTATAGACTTCAACCTGTTCAAAAATGAAATTTTTTCCGTTTTCAACATTTTGAGTTTTCTTATGGAATTCGCGATGTACGGCTCCTTCATTTACATACCACTTTTCGTTCAAGCCGTTCAAGGAAAAACGGCCTTAAACACGGGTGTGATACTTGCTCCGATGATGTTATCAGCAATTTTGACAAGTATCATCAGCGGATTGTATTTTTCAAAAACCGGAAAATACAAAGCCGTTACCATATTGGGTATAGCTTTAATGGCTTACGGACTTTACAGAATGTCTTATTTAACGCCAACATCCTCCTATTCTGTTCTTGCAACAGACATGATAATAATTGGACTTGGAATGGGATTGGGACTTAGCATACCTTACAGTGTCGTTCAAGGAGTCATTTCCAAAAAATACTTGGGACTATCTCTATCCTCTCTAAGATTTTTTGAAAATGTAGGCGGAACGGTTGGAGCTGCGGTTATTGGAACTTTTGTTGATACCTATTACATAACCAAGATTAACACTCTTCCAAAAATTCTCAATTACGTGATGCCACAACAATTTTTACATTGGATGAAAAGTCCACAGCTTTTGATGGCGAAAGATAGGGTTATTTCATCAGCGCCTCCCTTTGCACGTCCAACGTTAGAAAGTTTGTTAACAAAGATGACGAATTGGTTTTCTCAATCGATAGACAACGCTTTTTTCATAGCTTTTCTCGTTATGAGCTCAGCCGTTGTCGTGGCCATCTTCTTAAAAAGGGTAAAGATAACCGATTAGTGCTCCCGCTAAATCAAGCGTCTTTGAAATTAAACCGTTCCGAATTTCGGAACGGTTTAATATCTAACGTCAATTTACGCATACGCGTTTAGATCTAACAAACCATGACCGCTCAAATTAAAAACTATAACCTTCTTTTCTCCAGTCTTTATGGCTTCTTTCGCGTATCGAATCGCTCCCGCGATGGCATGACTTGATTCTGGTGCGGGAATAATTCCCTCCACGACGCTGAAAAGCTTCGCGGCATCAAAAGCTTCTTTTTGATCTATGGCAATGGCTTTTACGAATTTTTCATATACCAACCTACTTATTATTGGGGAAGCGCCGTGGTATCTCAACCCTCCGGCGTGAATAGCGGGTGGAACAAAATCCTTTCCAAGCGTGTACATTTTCAACAACGGCGTTAATCCTGCCGAATCACCATAATCGTAGCGGTATTCGCCCTTTGTCAAAGATGGACACGCGACTGGTTCACAGGCAACTATTTCCATCTTTTCATCTTTAAATTTATCTGGTATAAATGGCAATATGAATCCTCCAAAGTTGGAGCCACCTCCAAAACATCCCAAGAGCACATCAGGTTTTTCGTTCATTATTTCCATTTGCTTTTTAGTTTCTTGCCCTATAACCGTTTGGTGAAGTAAAACGTGATCGAGAACGCTTCCCAACGAGTAATTGACATTCTTAGATTTGAAAGCGATCTCAACCGCTTCACTTATCGCCATTCCAAGGCTTCCCGTTGTATTCGGATCTTTTTTTAAGAATTCTTTCCCTTTGTCGGTCAAAGTACTGGGACTTGGATGGATTTTTCCATCGAAAAGATTGACCATATGTTTTCGAGCCGGTTTTTGCTCCATACTTACCTTCACCATGAACACTTCAACTTCCATATCTAAGAGCTTTGTGGCGTATGAAAGGGCACTTCCCCACTGACCGGCTCCGGTTTCTGTGGAAAGTTTTGTTACTCCTTCAACCTTGTTGAAATATGCCTGAGCGATTGCGGTGTTCAGTTTATGACTGCCTGTCGGACTAACAGATTCATTCTTGTAATAAATGTGAGCCGGGGTGTTCAAGGCTTTTTCAAGTCCCACAGCGCGTATCAATGGAGTAGGTCTGTAAATGGCGTAAGCTTCGCGCACTTGTTGGGGGATCAGAATTTCTCTTTCCCTTGTCATTTCTTGCTTTATCAGTTCTTTTGGGAAAATAGCTCCCAATTTTTCCGCATCCATTGGTTTCTTTGTCTGAGGATCCAGAGGTGGGTCTAATTCAAATGGAAGATCGGCTTTAACGTTGTACCAGTATTTCGGGATATCCCTTTCGCTCAAATACACTCTTCTTCTCATGTTCATCCCCTCCTTTTCAATATAAAAAAGCCGGGAACTTTTAAAAAAGTTCCCGGCATTCTGACTTTCGATATACCTTTTACGCCACACAAATCAGGTACGGCCAGAATACCGGTCGCACCACCACCATGCGTTGTTCAAAAAAGATTTTTTCATTACAATACGTTCTTCCATTACTCTACCTTCTTTCTGGTGAGTGCGGCAGGGATTGAACCTGCGACCTCTTCCGCGTCAAGGAAGCGCTCTCCCACTGAGCTACGCACTCATCACCTCAACGATGAAATGATATCATAACAATGGAATAAAAGTCAAGAAGTACTTAAGAATTTTAAGTGATGTTGCTTCTCATCTGGATAGAATTTGAAAGAACGATCAGCTCTTCATTTATATTCATTGCGCTCCACACACGTTTTTTGCACGTCTTCCTGAAATACTTTCCATCACTTATGGGTAAAGAGTGAACATAAATAGTGAAAAGTGGTAAACAGTGGATAAATATCGTACATTAAGATGGAGAAGGCCCCCTACGTCGGCTTCGCCGCCACTTCCCCCGTAAACGGGGGCAGACTGTATAAAAATGGCTTTGCTGACACATCCCACACAAGCATGAGCAGACTTATGCGAAACTTCATCGCTGCTTCACTTTTTAGGAACAGGATTAGAGACACACAATGTGCCAAGAAAGCGAATCTGACAGAGTTTTTTCTTCTTTTCCCTACTTCGAAACACTTGCCAGCACTTATGAACTCTCCATCTGGAGACTCATAAAACGAGGTTGAGAAACACATGGACGTGTTGAGAATATTGAGTACGCTTTGTTCCTTCTTTCTCTCCCCTTTTTTGAAGTTTCTGTCAAAACATATGAAGACGCCATACAAGATGCGAAATAACAGAGTTTCTTCTTTTTTCTTCTTCCTCTTCTCCTTTATCGAAACACTTGCCGGCACTTATGAACTCTCCATCTGAAGACTCATAAAACGAGGTTGGGAAACACACGGACGTGTTGAGAAAACGAAGCACTCATGGACGAGTGTCTGAGCGTGCCTCGTTTTTTGAGTCGTAAGATGGGTAAAAGAGTGAATCCGTGATGGCAGGTGTTTCGATAAACATTTTTTGCATGTTAAAAATCGCAACTCTCATTCACACATTTTCTGTTATCAGTGAGAGCTCTTCGTCTCTTGAGTCGTAATCTAGAACTTCAGCGTAAAGCGCAAAGTTAACTATGGTTTCGAACAATTCATCTGAACGTTCATTCGGCAATTTTTCCACCAAAAAATCCTCGCATTCTTCGCGAGTTATAACGTTATCTTCACTATTTTTAACAAGATCTATGACAGCTTTTATCAAAGGAATTTTCAATATTTGCTCTTTGAATATTATTTTTCTTTCATTTACATCAGATTCAAGAAATTTCTTGCCCAGAGTTGTAAAAATCACGTCGTGATGGGGAGTCTCTACAAATCCCAACATCTCTGCTGCCAATGCTATAGAAATCGTTTTACCAAAATCTCGTTTTATGTGTTCGGAAAGTTCAAATATTTCCAATCGACCTTTATTATCATCAAGCACTTCAAGCAAACCTATTATCTCACTCACACTGACCATTGGTATCGGAGCTATTCTATCGTACATTGAAGACTTCGGAACTTCAGGCATTATATTTTGAGTTAATATGTTGTATATGATATCTACAGTCTTGAAGAACTCAGCGGACTTTTGATCTCTTGGAAAAGGAAGGGTGTTATGATATATAGCTTTTATGCTTCCAGGATTAGAAGCAAGTATGAATATCTCATCTGCCATGTAAACGGCTTCCTGGATGTTGTGAGTTACGATCAATATATTTGAAAGTCCAGCAGCCCCTTCAGACCAAAAATCCAGCACTTCTTCACGGAGGTTTTCAGATGTCAATGCGTCCAAAGCGCTAAAAGGTTCGTCCATGCAAAGCACTTCAGGATTTGAAACTAGTGCGCGAGCTATTCCAACTCTTTGTTTCATTCCTCCAGAAAGCTCTTTTGGATAAACGTCTTCAAAACCTTCTAACCCAACAACGTCTATTATGTGTTCCACAATTTTTTCTTGTTTTTCAGGTTCCTCATCGCCTTTAAGACCCAATTCTATATTTTCCTTTACGGTTTTCCATGGGAAAAGCGCGAAGTTCTGAAAGACCATTGACATTTTATCGTTAACGCCTTTTTGAAGTTCTCCTTTGTAATATACTTCTCCCTCAGATGGCTTCAAAAGACCGGTTATTATTCTCAACAACGTGGACTTTCCACAGCCAGACGGTCCAAGAATAGCCGCTATCTTTCCACTTTCCAAAGAAAAATTTATGTTTTCCAGAGCGGTGAAGTAATTTCCCTCTGGCATTTTATATCTCATACTCACGTTTTTCAAAGTTATTATCGGCGCACTCATTTGAATCCCCTCAATTCAAACTGAATTTTTCCATCGCCCACCTTTGCATCGGGCGCCATAACAATCTGTTTATCACGACAACGCTTAAAGACATGACAACTATACTCAACACGAGAAGCCGCATGTTCCCAGAAATGGTAACTTCGTTTATGAATGCTCCTATACCTGTAGCCTGCAGGGTTTTGTGATTAAATGTCATGTATTCCGTGACTATACTCGCGTTCCATGCACCACCGGCCGCGGTTATCATCCCTGTTATGAGGAATGGCAGAACAGTGGGAATGTAAAGCGTCGTCCAAACTTTGAATCTACTCAATTTCAAAATTTCCGCCGCTTCTTTAAGTTGGTTTGGTATGGAAGAAGCACCCGCTATAACGTTAAAAAGTATGTACCATTGCGTACCAAGGAGCATCAACAAAATTGAGCTGTAATTCAGATTTGGAAAGAGCATAACGAACCATGGATATATCATTGGCGCTGGAAATGAAGCCAATATCTGTACCACCGGTTGGATCTTTTTTGAAACGGACACGTTCTTTCCTATCAGTATTCCCACAGGTAACGTCCAGGCCACGGAAATGGCTACCGCAGCATACACTCTTAAGGCCGTAAGGCCATCCCCATACAGGATTGTGCTCAAGCTTGAAATGTTAATTTGATCAATGTAAGAGAAAAACTTCCACAATATCCATCCGGTTATCACACCCAAAATTGCGTAAAATAAAATTCCTGAAACCTTACTTGATTCTTGTCTATCACTAATTCTAACTCTCTTTACGTACCTTTTAGGCGTTCTAACGTTCTCAAAAACGTTTCGGAAAAACCTTAAAACGTGTGAATTTCTTAAAACATCCAAAATGAAAGATGTTGGCTCCTCGGACGAGGAATTGTCTTCAAATTTGAATTTGTCCGACCACGCTACTATTGGTCTCCAAAAGAAAATGTCTATTGCCAAAATCATGAGTACCATAGCAAGTATGGCATACAGTTCTCCTGGAACGTACCCATTCTCAACAGCTGTTGCCATGTATGAACCTATACCGGCAATTCTGTAGCTCTTTCCTCCAAGAGTAAAAGCTTCACAAACAGACAAGAAAAACCATCCCCCCGCCATGGACATCATACTATTCCATACGAGGCCGGGCATGGCAAATGGCACTTCCACATCCCAGAATATCCTCCATCCAGAAAAACCGTATATCTTCGAGGCCTCTATCAACTCCTGTGGCACTGATTTTAAAGATTGGTAAAAGCTAAAAGTCATATTCCAAACCTGACCGGTGAATATCATGAATATCGAAGCGAGTTCGAGTCCCATAACACTATGTGGAAAAAGTGCCATCATTCCCAGAACAAGGCCTGGCAAGAAGCCTAAAACAGGAACCGATTGAAAAACGTCTAAAAGAGGAATGAGAACACGTTCGGCGTATTTGTTACGCGCTGCGGCGTAACCGTAAGCGAAGGTGAAGACGAGAGACAGGCCATACGCGGCGAAGCCCCGTGCCATTGAAAGGAATGTATAACCTATTAAGGCTATCGGTGACAAAGAGATATTGGCTTTGTAAACCAATGGAGCCGTCCAATTCTTTGCCAACAAACCTATACCGTAGGCGAGAAAGACCATAAAAGAGAGGACTACAATATCGTAAATCGAAAATCTTACGCCTTTTCTCTCCGCTTCTACTGTGCGGTTCATCTGCAAAACCCTCCCTTGTCACTTTTCTCACCTCCACAAGTCATGTCAAAGATTGATCTTTTGAATTTTCTTCCATTCAAGCGCTTTTCATGATAACATTTTAAACTTGCATAAGTCAACGCTTTTGGAGTATTTTAATAGTGAGTAATGCGTAGTAGTTAAGTAATGAGAAGTTAGTCCTAAGAACGCCAAAAGGGAGGTGGAGACATGAGTTTCGTGATTTTAGCAGACGCAGAGCCAGATGATTTTGAAAAAGAAACCATAAAAGCTCTAAAAAACTCTTTGGAAATTGCCGATGAGACACGTATTTTGAATTTCACCCCTTTATTTTTAAACGAAATCAACAAAGGCGATATTGTTTTCAACCTGGCGGTGGGTAAAAGACATGATTTCGCTCAAGGATTCATAGCCGCCGCGTTAGAAAGTTACGGTGTTGAATTTGTTGGCTCTCCAGCGTACACACATTACGTTTGTTTGGACAAATTCACGACGAAATCTTTGTTAAGTGCTTACGGAATTTCCACACCCACTGGAGCTATCTACGATGGAAAAGAATGGCGTGGGAAGATTCCAGAACCCCCTTTAATCGTTAAGCCATCTTCGGAAGGTTCTGGCATAGGAATAGATGAAAAAAGCTTATGTGCTGATTCGAAAAGCGCTAAAAAAGTGGCGAAAGAAAGGTACCAAGAATTCAGAGAGTCTATTCTCGTTGAAAAGTACATCGAAGGTAAGGAAATAACCGTGGGAGTATTGGGATTTGGTGGTAAAATAGAAGTGTTGCCTCCCTTAGAAATTGATTTTTCCAGCTTGCCTCAAGGAGTTGAAAGATACTATAGCAAACGTGTAAAAGAAGAATATGCACAACAAACTACCTATCGATGTCCAGCCGAACTAGACGAAGAAACTTTAAAATTCGTTAAGAAAACCGCGATCGAAGTCTTCAAAGTGGTAAGAGCTCGTGATTTCATAAGAATGGATATGAGAATTTCAAATGGGGTCCCTTATGTAATAGAGGTGAATTCACGTCCGGGATTGCATCCTGTAATGAGCGATATTCCTAAAATGGTTAAGGCCATTTCCAAGGACTACAAGTGGTTGATCAAGACGATAACAAGAAGGGCTGCGGCATCAATGGAGGTGCGAAATGGATAAAAAAGAATTAAAAGACGATCTAACCTTCGCTATAATAGGAGCTGGAAACACCGGACAAGCCTTGGCGGGATACTTAACCTATCATGGTTACAAAGTAAGGCTTTACGACCGTTCAGCGTGGCGTTTTAAATATCTAAAACATCATAATATGAATTTGGGAGATGCATTTTCCAGTTCCCAACACATCGATGTTATCACCACAAATCTGAAAAAGGCCGTTGAAGACGCAAATGTAATAATAGTTTCAACGGTCGCCACAGCACATCCTGAAATAGCCCAAAAACTTTCCCAATTTCTAAAAAACGGTCAGATAGTCTTACTTCATCCGGGAAGAACAGGTGGGGCTTTCATTTTCAAAAGGGTAGTTGAAGAAACCAAAAAAGATCTTCAACTTGTCGTTGGTGAGTTCGAAACATCGTTGTTCGCAACAAGAATAACCCAAGAAGGAGCTAAAATTCGTTATTACGGCGTCAAAAAGAACGTCCATTTGGCGATGATGCCGCCGGATGATGCAATTAAAGTATGGCCTCTCATAAAGAACATTTTTCCTCAAATTGAAATGGCTCCAAATGTACTTTACACTTCTCTTAGCAATTATGGGGCCATGCTACATCCAGCTCCCGTGATATTCAACGTTGGAAGAATAGAGAATGGATTCAGGTACAGCCATTACATAGAAGGCATAACGCCTTCCATAGCAAGATTCATAGAAAAACTGGATTCTGAAAGAATAAAACTCGGAAAGTGTTTCAACATACGTCTTAGGCCTTTGACCGTTTGGTTGAGCGATGTTTACGGTTCTAAGGGGAACAACCTTTTTGACCTCTTGCAAAATACGAAAGCTTATCATTCCATTCTTGGGCCGGATACCATTCAGCATAGATATCTCATAGAGGATACCCTCACCGGGTTGGTACCCATGCTTCATCTTGCAAGAAAATGTGAAATTCGTCTGCCTGCCATAGAAACCCTTGTAAACATGATCAACTATCTTGTTGATATCGATGTGATGGCCTTTGGAAGAAACCTTGAAGACATGGGATTGAGAAAGATGAAAGTAGAGGAGATCATAAAGTACGCTGAAAGTGGAGTGAAAGAATGAAAATCGTTGGTGCATCTATTGGGAATTGTGTTCATGTGGCTGGCATTCTGTCCTTCTTGGGTTTGGCAAGATCTGTTGGGTATGAAGTGATCTTTCTTGGGCCGGCCGTTCCTGTGGATGAATTGCTGGAAAAGGCACGCGAAGAAGATGCCGATATGGTAGCGATAAGTTACAGGTTAACTCCACAAGTGGCAAAAGAGCTTTTCAAAGAATTTGAAGAAAAGATACCGAAATACGGTTTGGAAAACAAAACATTCGTGTTTGGTGGAACGTCAAAAGTTGCAGAAGTGGCAAAAGAGTTCTCTTTCTTTTCTAAGGTGTTTTCAAAAGAAAGCCGCAGAGAACTTGTCATGTATTTAAAAGGACAAACAAAAGAGAAAAAAGAAAATTTCATGCCTGCTCAAACGCTTATGAAAAGAATAGATGAAAATGCTCCTTATCCGCTTATCAGACATCATTTCGGTCAGCCAACGCTTGAAGAAACGATAAAAGGCATTGAAAAATTAGCGGAATCTGGCCTTATAGATGTTATTTCGTTAGCTCCAGATCAAAACGCCCAACAGTACTTTTTTGAGCCTGAAAAGATGAAGGCAGAACTTTCGGGGGCAGGTGGCGTTCCAATAAGAAAAAAGGAAGACTTCATGAAGCTTTACGAAGCTTCAAGGAGAGGAAATTATCCTTTAATGCGTTGTTATGCGGGAACCACGCACATAGTTGAGATGGCGAAGACGCTTCATGAAACCATAAACAATGCGTGGGCTGCAATACCACTTTCGTGGTACAACGAACTAGATGGAAGAAGCGAAAGAAAGTTTGTGGACGCTGTTAAGGAAAATATGGAAGGCATAAAATGGAACGCCTCTCATGGATTGCCAGTTGAGATAAATGAACCCCATCAATGGACACTTAGAAGCGCCCATGATACCATATTCGTCACGATGTCATACATAGCGGCTTACGTTGCCAAAAAATTAGGGGTAAAAAATTACGTTTCACAGTATATGTTGAACACTCCTCCGGGCGTTAGCTTTGAAATGGATCTTGCAAAGATGTTGGCAGCCAAAAAAATGATAAGCACGTTAGAAGATGAGAACTTCAAAGTTATCACGGAAGTAAGACCGGGATTGATGATCTTCCCGCCAGATATGGACGAAGCGAAAGGACAGCTTGGCCTTTCGATAACTGAAGGCATGTTCTTAAAACCTCAGATAGTTCATGTCGTCGCCTTCACAGAAGCGGATCATGCTGCCAAAGCGGATGAGATCGTTCAGTCGTTGAAAATAGCAAGAAGGATTGTAGAAGAAAGTATTGAAGGCCTTCCCGACGTTTACGAAATCAAAAGCACCAATCAAAGAGTAGATGAACTCATTTCCGAGGCCACATACCTGATAGATGAGATCAAAAAACTTTCTTCATCCGAAGAACCGTTGTTGGATCCACAAACGTACGACAAAGCTTTGAAAATAGGATATTTGGACACGCCAAATTTCGTGGGCTCAAAAGTTGGACGTGGAGAAATTGTTACTGCCATAATAGACGGCAAGTGTGAAGCCATTGATCCTAAAACAGGGCACATCTTGAAAGAAAAAGAGAGGATTGAAAAGCTAAAAAGCTCTCATTTCTAAAACTAAAGCGATTTCATCAGGAGGAATATATTGGAAAGAGATGAAGTAAGAACCTTACAAAGCCTTAAAGCGATAAAAATAGGAATATATGGAAATATCGTGTTGGCACTTTTGAAAATAACGTTGGGAATATTTGGGCTTTCTATTTCGCTAATAGCAGATGGCGTAGACACAATATCGGATGTGGTAAAGTCTATATTCGTTTACAGGGCAGTTGAAATATCATCTCGTCCACCATCACGTGAATATCCGTACGGTTATGGAAGAGCGGAAACGGTTATAACCAACATAGTCGGAATGTCCGTTATATTCGCAGGCATTCTTATTTTTATCGAATCAGTGGGCGATTTTCATAAAAGCCAAGCGATCGGTATGCTTATGATTGTGGGAGCTGTTATCAGTATTTTAGGTAAAATAGCCTTATCTGCCTACATGTTCAAAATCGCAAAAAAATTTAACAATCAGGCTTTGCTTGCCAACGCAAAAGACTATCTAAGCGATGTATTTGCATCTGGTGCTGTGTTGGTGGGTGGTTTGCTGGTAGCTTTTACTCATATTTCATACTTTGATCCTCTGGCTTCAATTGTTGTATCTGGAATAATAGGATACATGGGTTTCGAAATAGTTAAATCCGGTATTCCGGAAATAATGGAGAAAAATGAAAATTCGAAGATGATAGAAGAAATATACAGAATAATTAAGGATACACCGTACACTTTTCATCCGCATAAGATAAGGATTAGAAAGCTCGGACCCTATTACCTCGTCGATATGCATGTTGAACTTCCAGGCCAAATAAGCTTAAAAAAAGCCCATGAAATAACCACACAAATAGAAAAAAAAGTAAAAGAAAAACTCAAAGACGTAAGAGAAATAATAATTCATGAAGAGCCTATTGGTAACGGAAAAGATGAATGGTAATTCTGCAATTTTTATGGTAAAATACAAGAAATGTGAATGTTATTTTTAATTAAGAAAGAACAACAAAATTGATTGATGTATAAATCTTAAGGAGGATGAAGAGATGTCTGTTGGCAATTTCATTCATGGTGGTGGGCCCATTCTATTTGTGATACTGGCATTGGGAGTAATTGGCTTGCTTTTTTTCTTTGAAAGGCTTTTTGTGATATTGAAGGAAAAAGCAGAGCTTAAGATCCTTTCAGTGAAAGTGAGAAATTCAATAGCGCAAAAGAACATCACAGGCTCAAAACAGCATTGCCGAAGTTCTTCAAGCATTTTTAGCGCCGTGATGCTAAAAGCTTTTGAGTACTACGAAAAACAACGAATACACGAATTTGAAAGCACAATACAAAACTTCGTTGAAGATGAAACTTTTAAACTGGAAAAGAATTTTAGATACATAAGCATGTCAATATCCCTTTCGCCTCTTATTGGATTTTTTGGTACGGTTGTTGGAATGGTTCAAGTTTTCAGTGGAATTCAAGCCGTTGGTGGTATTTCTGGACTTCAAGGTCAGGCCTCGTTGGCGCAGGGTATAAGTGTGGCTTTGTACACCACAGTTGGAGGTTTAGCCGTGGCCATAACGATGGCCATCCTTATGACGGTGTTAAGGGAAGTGGAAGATAGACTGTTAGTCAATACAATCGAAGAAATTCGCACCTCCGTTGAGAAATTGAAGGCTATTCCAGTGGAGGAGGTGCACTGACGTTGAGAAGGAGGTTGCTTAGCGGCACAGAAGATTTTAAAATAGAGCTTACCTCGCTTGTGGATATCATGTTCCTCCTTATTCTGTTTTTAATTTTGACCACCACCTTTACGGTAAGTCAGGGTAAGTTTAACGTAAAATTGCCCAGTGCCGTTACAAGCGCCTCTGAAACACAACAAAATGGAATTCTTACCATTGTGGTCACATCAAATGATGAAATTTACTTTGGAAGCAAAAAAGTTACAATTGAAGGATTGATGAATTCCATCTCAACTTACGTTCAACAGCATGGCAAACCAAAAGCTGTTTATTTAAAGGCCGATAAGGATGCAAGATACGGTGTGATCGTGAAAATTATGGACGTACTTAGGATGCAAAAAGTTCTCAACATAAATCTGATCGTGAAAAAACTCCAATGAGACTGGAGGCGAAACGGCTTTGAGATACGTGACATCTGGCGTTCTGGCAGTGGTAATAGAACTTCTACTGCTCGTTGGAGTCGTAGGGATGGTGAATTCGTCTCCAAAAAAGGTTGTTTCATATCCGAAGGTTATATCAATAAACCTTGCCGCCGCTCCTGCGGTGACAGTGAAATCTGCCATTCAACACAAAAGTGTGCAAAAAGGAGAAAAGGGTTCTGCTCCCTTGAGTGAAGAAGACATGAAAATCCTCTCCGCTTTGGAAAGACTTCCAACTACCCCAAAGAAAAAAAGAGGAAATCCAAAGGGGAATTCTCGCGTGCAGCTGTTTGAAAAAGCCGCCTCTTCAACTCTAAATGCGTCAAATGTTGAACTTACTCCTCCAAATGATGTGAATCCAATAATGTCAAAGAGTTTTAATCCACAAGAAGCTCAGGCTAACGCCAGCATTACCTCGATTTACAATTTTTCGCAGCTTGTAAATTTGGGAATCCCGAATTTTGAAGAGATAGAAGGGAGTATGAAAAAAGATTACGAACTCGCCCTTGCAAAGCTTCCAACAGAAAAAGCGTACACCTTGGGTGGAATGGTCAAAGGTATCGTAGAAGTACAAAAAGACGGCACTGTTCGCGTTCAAAAAATAATAAGCTCTCCAAGCGTTACCCTTACTGACATATATGTTAGAAATATCGAAAAGATGATCACTTTTCCCAGAAGTTTTGCCCTCAAGGATATAGAAATAGATGCGTATTTTAACCCCTCATCAAAAGCCATTCAGTGATTTTGATGGAATAAATAGGAATAAATAGTTTTCATTTTTCTTTCTTACCATCTAGTGGTAAGTTGTGTATTACTTTCAGGAATGAATCCATATTTCACCATTATCGTCCTGACGTCCTCTTTGGCATATATTCTAACCAATTGAAGCATATTTCCGGACATGAGCTTGTACGTCGGATAAGCCTTTTCGAACTCTTCAAAAGTCATTACTTTTTCCTCTTTATCGCTTATGTAAACGCTATTTGAGAGAAATTCATCTGGATGAACCAACGTAAGTTTGTACGGAGTATCCACAACAAATATTTTGTCGAAATCTCTGAGCACACGTTCCACTTCTTTCTTATCTTCATCTGCCACTTTATTCGTTTCAAGATAAGATTTTATTTTCTTTTTCATCTCCTCTAGCTTTTCTTCACCAAGAGATTTTGAAACGGTGCTTGGATCTATCCCCGTCGTGGAAAAAGGTATCTCAACTACCAACTTCCACAAATTCCTACTCTTAAGGCGTTGAATTATTTCGTGCGCTTCTTTAAGCTCCTTAGATGGCTTTTCGCTCTGATAAAAAAGCATTTCCGTTCTTTCGATCACGTAGTTATCCGTAAGTTGTAAAAATTCGTCTAAATTGCTCAACGATTTTTTGAAGTCGAGAAAACTCATAGATTTTCTTAAAAGCTCTTGTATCATCATATCCGCTGCTCTTGAAGTTTTATGAAAATACACGTTTTTATACATCATAAATCTTCCAAACAACACCGTGTAAATATCGTCCACAACTTTCACATCGTAAGAAAGCACACTTTTACCATCTGCCATTTTTAAAATAGAAGAATTTCTTATTATTCTATCCAGCGGAACTGTTCCATAATGCTTAACACCACTGAAGTAAGCGTCTCTCAAGACGAAATCCATTCTGTCCGCTCCAAGAGGTCCTTGAACTATGTTGAAAAGTGGATCACCGAATTTTTCGCCTGTGAATATTTCATTTACTCTGTTAACGATCTCTTCAAAAGGTTTCTTTGGGATCTTTCCAAGTACCATTTCCAAATCTTCCATGACATGCTTTTGGAACATCTTAGGAGAATGAGCGTACTTTTCTTTCATGTACTTTGGAAGTTTTTCTAAAAGTAAATGTTCTCTGAATTGATCATGCCCCTCCTCATAGCCCAGACTCGAATAGACAACGTCATCAAATTGGTGGCTGAACGGTCCGTGACCGGCATCATGTAAAAGACCTGCAAGTCTACATAATCTAAATTGAGGCGTATTTTCACCAAACAGATGGCTTGCGTACAATCCTGATACATGCATCACGCCAAGTGAGTGGGAAAATCTTGTATGCGTGGCTGAAGGATAGCTCATCTGCGCTCCTGCAAGTTGTGAAAGCATTCTCAGTCTTTGAACAACCGGTGAATCTATGGCAAGAATTTCCAAAGGATACAAAAATATTTCGGAATAAAGGGGATCACGGGAAACTTTATGATACAATTAAATCGCCTCTCTTCATTTTCTTATTTTAAAAGTATTGATGAATAATTGCCATACCATTTATTATAGTACATTAAAAGCGTCTATGAAAATCCAATAGAATAAACTCACTTGGTTAAAAGTGACGATCTTAATCAATATGAAAAAACTCAAATTATACAATTCAGATCGAATTAAGAAATCAATTGAAGAATTCATAGATTACGGCAAAACTTCGAGGTAAGGAATAAACGATCGTTGAACTGGAAAGTTCGCTATCTGATTAAAAGTTCTTAAACTTCAGGCACGTTAAGAGTTTTTGGTTATCTTTTATGGAGGAATGAAACTTGTACATCGTTTTACAGATTGCTTTACTGGTAGTCGCATTGTTTTTACTGGAAAAAGGAGCAGATTGGCTGGTTGAAGGCGCTTCTTCAATAGCCGAAAGGTTTAACGTCTCTGACTTGTTCATAGGGTTAACAATAGTTGCGTTTGGAACGAGCGCTCCAGAATTTGCAGTTAGCGTTGTAAGCTCCATTCAACATAAAGGTGGAATAGCCGTTGGCAATGTGGTGGGCTCAAATATAGCCAACGTAGCGTTGATACTTGGCATAACATTGTTGATTGGAAAAATAAGCGTGAAGAAGAAAACCATAATGTATGAAATACCATTTTTAATAATAGCTCAGCTTTCCGCAACTATGTTGTTTCTAAAGGGTGGTTATCTCGATTACCATGATGGAATAATTCTACTATCGCTGTTGACCATATTTTTGGTTTACGCAACGGTCACTTCAAAAGAAGAAATCAGAATCGAAGAGAAAAATTCAAAAAAAAGCTTGCTTTTCTCATCATTTTTAACTCTGATAGGGCTTGCGTGCGTAACCGGTGGGGGAGAGTTAAGTGTCTACTCGGCGGTTAACATAGCAAGGAGCTTTAAAGTGAGTGAAACGCTCATAGCCACAACTATTGTTGCTTTTGGAACAAGTGTCCCTGAGTTGGCAACTTCTGTAAAAGCGGCTTTGAAATCAAAAAAAGATATAGCGGTTGGAAATATAATAGGATCTAATATGTTTAACATTCTAGGAGTGCTTGGCGTTTCCGCATTATTTTCAAAGATAAAACCGGATAGAAACATCAATATCGATTTGTTCTTTATGAATACCATTGGAATACTTCTTTTATTGATCTTTTTAAATAGAAAAAGAAACGCAAAAAAGTGGAAGGGAATAATTCTTCTCTTTTCTTACGCGATGTACATATTTTATGGAATATATCTCAAATGAAAAAAATTACCTACGTATTGGTATTGAATACCAGATGAACCCTCTTCATATCAACTACGTCGTCACTCCTCCAAGCCTTCCGCTGCATGCGGGAAAAACAGCCGCGAAGATGCCAAAGAAGGCAAGAATAATTTCAGCTTTGAAAAATTCATGTTCAAACTTGTGTAATTTGGAGAGTAATTGTAATTAGAATAAAAAGGCCCAAAAGAGGGCCTTTAAAACTCAGAAATCACCATTGTCTTTGCTGTTGAGAAGAAAAGAGCGGATGAGTTGTTAAAGGAATAGAAAAGTAGTTCGAGTAACTCAAGGTAACGTATTGTACACCACTTATACCACCATTTAAATCGGCATTTCCAACACTCAATGAAAGATCACCGTGCGAGAGCTCGAGCCCAAATGTTGGCATCTTAAGGTTAGAATTCCAATTTGCAAGCACACCAATTGAATTCCTTCCATCTATTTTGTAAGTTAACATTGAATTGAAATCCTGTAAAGGGTATCCAGCTCTGTTTGGATCGTTAAAATCGTACCAGATCTTGGCAGCTTTTGAATTTGGTCTTCTGGCGTACTGTGCTGAGAATTCCCATGGTCCCATGTAAGTCTTTCCTCCCAACAAAACCGTTGGAATTCCCAAAGAGATGTTTGAAAGATCCATATCATAAGCCGCCGCAAACCATAAATTCGTCCTAAAATTCTGATTTTCCAAGGAAAGTGCTATATTTGTAGAAAGAGATAGATCGTTGTTTCCCTGTTTGCTAGCGTAAAGATAAGCTTTGTAATTGTTTCCTTCCAATCCTGCGTAAGCGGCTGGCTCTGAATACTTCCAATCGTACCTTAATCCCACATCGTAAGTGTAGTTCTTGAATTCAACTTCCACTCCGGTTGTCGTATCGTAAAAGCCTCCAACTCTTAAAAGGTACATTTGTCGTGTTAATGTGTGCTTTGATTTAAAACGGCCAATGTAAGCGCGCCAGTTACCGTTTCTGTAAGATGCGTACCAGTAAGTTGGCTCCACAAGCTGAAAATTTCCAACGTTAAACGTCTTATGGGTACTCATGACGTAATCTTCCAAATTCAAACCCATACTGTTCGTTAACGGTACCCTAAAATAAAGTATTGGCCACACGTTACAAGCTCCACTTTGCAGATCGGAAGTGTAGAATGTTAAAACGCTTACCTTCATTCCAGAGGCAAAAACTCCCAAAGACAGCAACGCAAGAATTCCTAAAATTAGCACCGTTTTTCTCATTATCAATTCCCTCCTCCTACAACTTTAAATTCAAAAGGAGCGTGAAGAAGCATCTCTCCTTTGTTTCCATTTTTCCACACTTCACCGTAAACTTTTACATCTTTATTCAAGTAAAGCACATTTAAAGGGGTGGCAAACTCTCCAAGTTCTGGTTTTCTCACCGTTACCGAAAAACACGAAGATGACAGGGTTACGGAATACGAAGAAGAATTTTCAGTAGACGGATGAAATTCAACCCAGGTGAGTTTGCCAATGTACTTGGAAAGATTTTTATCCACCACGCAAGCTTGCACAGTTGTGGCATCATCGTACTTTGAAAAAAGACCTAATCTATGCTCGTACGCGTAACGGTAATCTTTCCAAAATTCTTGAGTATGCTTTGAAGTGTCGGAATAAGTCAGTGGCCATGCAAGACCATGTTTGATTATGTCGGCGTTCAGCATTAAAGAGGTGGAATTCACATTCACATAAACGTAGGCAAGCAAACGATGATATCTATCATACATGTCCTTATCGAATTCCAATCTTACTCTGTTATTCGCTTTTGTTATCAAATTTTTGTTAAATTCGTAAGCCTCTTGACCATATTCACCAATGGGTTTATCGCTAAAATCGTGTGTTTCTGGCGCATCTATACCTATGTATCTCACACTCATTTCAGCACCGTTATAAAGTACATCTATCGTATCACCGTCCACAACTTTAAGTACTTTGTATTCATTTTGAGCGTTGAATTTCAAACAAGAAGAAAGTGATAAAGATAAAATTAACGACAAACCAACTAAAGTTAAAAACAAAAAGTACTTTTTCATAACTTTTTTCACCTTTTAAAATAGGGAGAGGCACTCCTCTCCCTATTTCTAAATCTATTTCATTTGCTCAATTCGTCATTTTGATCTCTTAAAACGATCTTCCATTCGCCATACATGTACTTCACATACCCTTGCGCGGAAACTATATCCCCTGTTGCCAAAGACGTTAACCAGTTTCTGACATTTGAATCGTAAGAATAAATGGTTATATCCTTGGTTCCATTTGATAAAACAACATTACCATATTTGTCAGCTACTTTCTTAACCGGCAAATTGGTAACTTTTACAAGCATCCAATCATCACTCGTGCTCAAAGCAGTGTTTGTAGGTATGGATATTACCGCTACGGTACCCGTCCCTATTTTCGTTACATCAGATGTAGATGAAGGATCGATAGAATAATTACCCTTGTAAAGCTCAATGGTCCCCACAACTTTCAACTTGTCTCCTTCTTTGTAAAGGTTTCCTATTCCCGATTTTGCAATGTAAACGTTTATCGCAGCCGAATTGTCCTCAATTACCACATTATCACCGAATCCAGACGTTACCACTCCCACAACGGTAGCCGTGGTATTTACACCGCCACTTATGGCGTTCTTTATCGAAACCACGCCATTTTTGTTGTTGACATTGGCGTTCATACAAGAGCTCAATACAAGCCCCAAAGCCAATACAACCATTGCGATCAGCAAGAATTTTTTCATAACACTCCCCCTCCTTGTAAAATGGATTAGTAGGAAATTATATCACCAATCTCAATACTCGTCAACGTTTTACATTTTCGTCCGAAAGCTTACAAAAAGGAGTGCACTTTCATTTCAAATTTTTGTACAACGTGAAGATCTTTTCAGAAACTCTGATAAAGGCATCCACCACTTTAGGATCAAATTGAGTACCGGAATTCTTTTTCAATTCTTCCAGACCGTCCAAGTAGGAGCGTGGCGGCTTGTAGGGTCTTTCACTAACAATGGCATCGAAAGAATCTGCAACTGTTACTATTCTAGCTTCGATCGGAATTTCTTCACCCTTCAGTCCGGTTGGGTAACCGCTTCCATCGTATTTTTCATGATGGTAAAGGGCTATTTTCTGAGCGCACTTTAAAATGTCAAACTCACTTTCCAGTATTTTAGCTCCTATTTGTGTGTGCGTTTTCATGATTTCCCATTCTTTCTCGTCGAGTTTTCCCTTTTTTAAAAGAATTGAATCCGGAATTCCTATTTTTCCTATATCGTGAAGTGGAGCCGTAAGTCTTACATCTATGATCATCTCAGGAGCAAGTCCGAGTTCTTCTGCCAGTATTTCAGAGACTTTTCCAACTCGCTGCGTGTGTTCAGAAGTATCGTTGTCCCTGTACGAAGCCATCAATTGAAGCTTCTTTAAAAGTGTAAAGCCCAGGCTTTCACTCTTCTTGACAGAACCAAACATCTTCTTGAATTGTGTTAAAAAGTCTGAAATTCTTCCACTTGAATACGGCTTTCCAAGCTTGTAAGCGGCAAAAAGCGCGGGAAAGATGATCCTCAATTCTTCCTCGTCAAAGGGAAAGTCCAATATTTCATCTGCTCCTGCGTTGAAAATATCTTCTTTTAATTTTTCATCTCTGTATGGAAGCAAACCAAAAATTATGGTACGTCCGTTTCTTTCTCTTATCATTCTTATCTTTTCAAGATCGTCCTTTTTCCTAACATCAACGATCGCAACTTCCATATTTTTGATATCATTGATATCAAATGGCGTAACTTCTACACCTTCGCTTTTTAAATTTTTTTCCAAAATACTCTTTAAAAACTCGTCTGTGGAATCAAAAAAAACTTTCATCATCTTTCCTTTCTCAAAAGCAAACCACGTTACGTCTGTACTCTAAATATCTTCCACCAATGGATACTATTGCATCAAAGAGATAGGTACCCGTAGATGGAAAAGTTAATTTCTTCCAGCTTTGTGAATTCACGAGCAAGCGTGTACCTCCAGAAGGAACAATTATATTGTGAGATGATTTGTCGGAAAAACGGTACAATTCTCCCGCTCCACGCTTTATTTGAATGGTTATAGAATTCACGGTAACAAATTTCTTTTTCAAAGATGTATTCAAAAGCCAAAGTGAAAAACCAACAGGTTCATTCTTAGAAACGGCCATTGGAATATCGGAATTTAGTTTCAATTCATCCATATTACCAACTTTTGAGGATAAAATCACCAGAAATGTTGAAGTGGCGTTCAAGCTTTTGTTTCCAACAACATGAGCTATGAGCTTGTACTCTCCAGGGGAATTTATTGGGCGCATGTTGAATTCGTAAATGCGCTTTTCCTCCGCCGGAGCTAAAAGAGCTTCTGAAGGCACTTCAAAATTTCTCCTGTACAGCACCTCTTTCGTTTGTTCGTTTAACAGTTCAAAATACACGCTTTGTGTCTCAAGATCCAGGGGTTTAGGAGTGTTATTCTTGACGTATAAATCGAAAGTTCCCCTTTGATTGGTTACAAAGAAATCCTGTCCAGAAACGAGAAGAGCTTGAATTTTCGAAAGGTATTTGATTTGTTTAGTCAAATGAACTGCCCTTCCGTTGAAGTTCATAAGAACATCAATTGTGTATACGCCGTCCTTCAAATTTGAAAGATTTACTTCTCTCTTTAAATCGTAAATAAGTACACTTCTCTTTCGTTCCAAAGAGGATTTTATCGTTTTGTCAAAATGGAAGGTGTAAACATCTGGACTTGCTTCTGAACCCACTCTTACGTCGAAAGAATAAATCGAAAAATCTTCTTTTTTGTCGGATGTATTTATGGCATACACTTTAAAATCTAAAGGTTCACCACATAGAAAATCCGTCTTGGGAGTCCTTATGTACAACTGAAAATTCCCAACAGTTTTTAAAGATTGACTAACTATATTTCTTTGTTTTTGAGTAACGAAGTACACGAGGACTATGACCACCACCAAAGCCACGTTGAAAAAGAGCAAAAGCTTTCCCTTTTTCGGCATACGAGATGGGGTTTTTCTTTTTTCTTTTTCCTCATCTATTTTTTCCCATTCCTCTGGAGAACGAGAATGATATTGATACTTGTTTTCCTTCATTCATTTCTCACCACACGTGTTACCTCTTCGTACGACGTTATTCCCTTCAAAATCTTTTCGATGCCGTCTTCAAACATCGTTCTCATACCACTTCGTCTCGCTTCTTCTCTTAACTCTGTATCAGAAGCGCCCCTGTAAAGCAAGTTTCTTATTCCAGGAGTTACTATCATCACTTCATTTATCGCTGTTCTTCCCCTGTATCCGTCTTGACATGTGGGACACTTTCCAGGTGCGTACATTTTGATTTCCAATTCTGGATGCACTTTCTTCGCAACTTCTACCACTTCTTTTGGCGGTTGAACTTCAACTTTACACTCATCACAAAGCTTTCTAACCAGTCTCTGACCAACTACACCGATAAGGGAAACGCCTATCATGTGAGGATCCAAACCCAAATTCACCAATCTTGAAATGGCAGAAGGGGCATCATTTGTATGAAGAGTGCTAAAAACCAAGTGTCCAGTCATTGACGCCTCCATTGCCAATTGAGCCGTTTCCCTATCCCTGATTTCACCAACCATTATTATGTTTGGATCCTGACGCAAAATCGCACGCAAAAAACGTGCGTAAGTCAAACCTATTTCCGCATTTACTTGGCACTGATTTACACCATCTATATTGTATTCAACTGGATCTTCAACGGTTATTATGTTCTTGGTAACGTCTTTAATTTCATTTATAGCGGCCACTAACGTCGTTGACTTCCCACTTCCAGTTGGTCCCGTGAGCAATATTATCCCATACGGATAATTTATCAATTCCATGAACCTTTTCGTGTTGTATTCACTAAAGCCAAGATCCGATATTCTTTGTTCAGAAGCCGAAACTTTCAGTATCCTCATAACGATTTTTTCGCCATAAACGGTTGGCATGGTTGAAACTCTGAAATCGTACTGTTCATTTTTGAAATTCATGAAGTACTTTCCATCTTGAGGCAAACGCTTTTCAGATATATCCAATCCAGACATGATTTTAATCCTTGAAACTACCGATGAATGGGTTTTTAAAGGGTATGTGGTGATTTTTCTCAAAATACCATCTATCCTGTACCTAACAGTGACCAACGTTCTGGAAGGTTCTATATGTATATCACTTGCACCCTGAACTATTCCCCCTTCAATTATGGCTCTGACAAGTCTGACTGCCGGTGCCTCTTCTTCATTTTCTTCTTCCTCTTCTTCTTCAATTATTTCATTGTTTTCCTCTTGGGGCATATCTTCAAAATCCATTGAAAGTCCCGTGTCTATTTGAGAACCGTAAATGTTTTGATAAACCACATCGAATAAATCCGTGGGCACTATCGCTACTTTCGCATTTAGCCCCGTTATAAAGCGTATTTCACGCACAACCTGTGTGTAATTTATAACGTTATCGGTTGCAACGTAAAGCGTATTTCCCTCCTTTTTGTACGGAATGAGTCTGTAAGCAGAGGTTAAATTTTTAGGTATCGAATTCACAACTTCGTAAGGGATATTGGAAGGAAGTTCATTTAATTTTGGAAGACCGTATTGAGTGGCAAGCGCTTCTGCGATGTCATCCCACGTAACGAAGTTATTTTCAACGAGCACACGACCGATAGGTTTTCCGCTTCTTTTTGAAATTTCCAGCGCCCTTTCCAGTATTTCCGGAGTTATGTATCCCTTTGAGACAAGAATTTCTCCTATTCTTTTGTAAGTTGCCACACAAGATCGCCTCGTTTTTTCAATTTCTCAATTCACTCTTAACACGCTTCAAGCTTAATATAGCTAAGTCAAAAAATCCAACCGATGTTTTTCACATTCCTATACGCCATTCAAAGCCTTGCCATAACCTATGAGTTTTCCAGGAACTAACCAGATCTGGTGAGCCTTGAAAAATGCTTTTTCTCGCTTGTGAATCAATAGATACTCTTTTTCCCTTTTCAAAAATTGTCTTTATCTCATATTGATTAAAATCTTTATTTCCACGTGCACAAGGAGTTAATTCAACACAAAACCCACAAGAATCCCTCTAATAAGGAGTTTATTTCTTGTGGGAAAAATTAGAAAAAGAAAGATTCATTTTAAAAATTCATCCAGACCTGATCGATATATAGCCGGAATATCACTATCGTTGAAGAGCACTTTGTCAGGCTCTTCAAAGCCCGTTGCTATAAGCGTTACCCTCATTTCATCATCTGGTATGGAATCGTCTATTATAAGTCCAAATTTAACATCGGCCTCTTCGCTACATCCCTGCCTGATAACAGAAGCTGCCACATGCATTTCTTTCATAGTAACGTTCTTCGGCGCCGATACGTTTAAAATTATCGCTGAGGCATTGTTGACAGGTTGATCCAGCAGTCGCGATTCCATAGCCATTTTTGCCGCTTCCTCTGCCCTGTTTTCGCCTTTTCCTATTCCTATTCCCAACATAGCCGGCCCGGCGTCCCTCATCACGGATTCCACGTCCGCAAAATCCAGGTTTATGTATCCGCGTTTGGTTATCAATTCAGATATGCCCTTTACCCCTTGATGAAGGGTTTCGTCTGCTTTAAGAAACGCTTCTGGAATTGTTATGTCCACCGGGAGCTCTTCTAAAAGCTTGTTGTTTGAAATGCGTATAAGGGTGTCTACTTCATTTTGAAGCTTTTTCAGTCCCTCCATAGCTATTTTCCATCTGTTATTTCCTTCAAAGTAAAACGGTGTGGTAACTATTGCCACAGTTAGTATTCCCAGTTCTCTTGCAATTCGCGCTATGATGGGAGTTGCTCCCGTGCCAGTACCTCCACCCATCCCGGCAGTCAGAAATAGAAGATCGGTATCGTCCAGAACTTTTTCTATTTCGTCCACACTCTCTTCTGCCGCTTTCTCTCCAATTTCAGGATATCCACCAGCTCCCAATCCACGGGTAGTCTCTGCGCCAAGTTGTATCGTTACATCTGCTTGACTGGCCTCTAAGACTTGTAAGTCGGTATTTGCCGATACAAAAATCACGTCTTTTATTCCAGCTTCTATCATCCTGGTTATAGCGTTATTCCCAGAACCCCCAACTCCCATTACTTTTATGGTTGGAATTCTTTTGACTTTCCTTTCACGTCTACCTTCTTCTTCAATTTCAAAAGGCATTTGTTTACCTCCCTTTTGAAGAGCTCACACCAATTTTTTCAAAAATTCCCACACTTTTTTGAGTACACCATCGTTCGCATCGCCGCTATCTTCCGTTTCAGAAGCCACCACTTTTGAAAAACCGGCATTTTTGAAGTTCTTTCCTTCGATGAATGCGTACCTGTATCTATGCACAAAGGCGCCAAAAAGGGTTGCGTACACTGGTGAAGAAATTATATCTTCTGCTCCACTTACTATGACATTATTTGATGAGGCGTAAGTGCCTATTCTACAAGTCATGTTAAAAACGGATGAACCGATCTTAGAGATATTTGGGATTGCAGCCCCTCCGCCCGTTATCACCACTCCTACTGGACTAAAAGAAGGATTATTTAAAAGCTTTGCGGTACTTCTCCGTGATATACTCAATATTTCACGTACCCGAGCGTATGCCGCTAAAGAAAGAGAACGTTGCTTTATCTCTTTTTTCGTTTTGTTGTCAAAATCGGTCGTTTCAACCATCACATCTTCGCTTATGCTTTCGTAATCAAGATTTGAATGGTAAAAGATCAGTCTTTCCGCTTCGGTGTAAGAAACCTTGAAAACTTTGGCAACATCCTTGATCACACTGTTAACACCCAACGGCACGAAGTAAAAGCCCGCAGGCACTCCATTGGTATAAGCAGTTACCTTTGTCGCGCTGTAACCCATGTCTATGCAAAGTATTCCTCTATCTTTTTCGCTTTCGTTTAAAACGCCTTCAGCTGCAAGAATTCCAGGGTGTGAAATTGTCACAGTTGAAAAATTATATCCACTCAAAAGATTCAAAAGTTCATCTTGAATTTGTTTCTCTATCTTTACTGCCAACATTTCTGCAATGAGCTTTTGCGTCGACATTGAAACCGGATTTACAACCGTTCTTCCATCATCCAATTTATACTTAACAGGCAAGACATCTACCACACTTTCTTCTTTCATCAACGATGAAAAGATGTCTCGCACATGCCCTTCTTTTACAATTTCACGTCTTTCACCGGCAAAAGTTTTTTCTACCTTTTTATATTCCATGGAGAATACATTCGAAGAAATCGTTACTATCAAATCTCCATTGAAATTTTTCTTTAACAATTGAGACTGCAACTCTCCCAGAGCTTCTCCAATACTCGCGCGCAACCCTACAGCGTCAACTATTCCATCATTCGAAAAACCATTCGATTTTACGATGGAATAACCCAATATCTTGTATCCATCACTCACGCGCTCACCTACCGCAGCTTTTACATTGTAAGTTCCGACGTCAACAACTGTTACAAATTCACCTATCTTTGCCATCCGCATCAGCCAGCTTTCGCCAGCTTCACACCTCCTTATTTTGGGGTGTAAAACGACTTTTCACCATTTCGGAGTGAAAAGTTGTTATTTCCATTCCTTGAATTTAATTACAGATCGAATTATTATACAACAAGGTTCTAAAAAAAAAGAAATCAAAGAGCAAAATGCTTTTCAAGTTCTTCGATTATTCTTCGAAATATTTTATCTTCTGGTTCTCTACCATCGATCAAGATAAATCTTTTTGCTCCTTTTAAAGAATTATAACCTTCTATAACTTTTTTCATGAATTCCCATCCTTCGGCTTCTAATCGATCCTTAATTCTCATCCTTTTCTCAAAAGTTTCCTTATCTATTTCCAGATAAAAGGTAAGATCGGGATAGATCATGTCCGTGGCGAATTCGTTTATAAGCGTTACAATTCTTTTTCCAAGTCCCCTTCCAAACCCCTGATACGCAACGGAAGAATCTATATATCTATCCAATATCACGTATTCACCAACTTCAAGTCTCGGCTTTACCTGTTCTTTTACCAATTGAGAGCGTGAAGCTACGTAAAGCAGAAATTCAGTTTTTTCATCCATGTTGTTATTAGAGCTATCAAGTAAGATTTTTCTTATCTTTTCCCCTATATTGGTTCCTCCTGGCTCTCTGAAAACAGAAAAATTCACCTTCTTGTTTTTCAAATAATCACTTAATTTTTTTATTTGAGTGGTCTTTCCACATCCGTCTATTCCCTCAAAAGTTATAAGTGGCATAGAACACCTCCGTTACTCATGGGTTTGATCTCTTTCGTAAAAACTCGCAAATCTTGGAAAGAAACTCACAACAACGCTTCCTATAGGCCCATTTCGTTGCTTTCCTATTATTATTTCGGCATCCTTTGGAGCGTTGAAGTCGAATTCTTCTTCATCCTCGGCGTTTTTCTGCTTTTTTCTGAAATAATCCTCTCTGTGGATGAACATAACAACGTCGGCATCTTGCTCAATCGCGCCGGACTCTCTTAAATCGCTCAAACGTGGTCTTTTTTCATCGCGCTGCTCGACGGCACGGGAAAGTTGAGAAAGCGCTACCACACAAACGTCAAGTTCTCTGGCCAAAAGCTTCAGAGATCTGGAAATTTCGGAGATTTCCTGCTGTCTATTTTCGTGTTTCGTTTTGCTATGCATAAGTTGAAGATAATCGACAAACATCACATCCATACCGTATTCTTTCTTTATCTTTCGAGCTTTGGTTCTCAATTTCATCACATCCAAAGAAGGGTCATCGTCTATAACCATTCTGGCATTTTTTAAGCGGGCGGCGGCATCCGTTAGTCTTCTCCAATCATCTGGGCTTATAGAACCAGAGCGAATGTTTTTAAGATCTACGTATCCTTCAGCGCATAACATGCGTTGAGCAAGCTGTTCCGCAGACATTTCAAGGCTAAAAAAAGTTACATCATGCTCGTAGCGCAACGAAATATTCCTCGCTAACGTTAACGCCAAAGAGGTTTTTCCCAACGATGGTCTAGCAGCCAAAATCACCAGATCGGATTTGTGAAGACCGGCGGTCATGCTATCCAACTCTCTAAACCCTGTTGGTATTCCAGTTATGTATATACTGCCTTCTGGCGATTCTTTTTCCACCTTAAGTTTTTCTATATTTTCAAAGGACGCATTTATCACTTTTTCCAAAGGCAAATAAGTCTTGGTCGTTCTATCTTCTGCTATTTTGAAGATCATTCTTTCGGCGTCGTCAAGAATTTCGCTAACCTCTCTTTGTTCGTAAGAAAGATTGGCTATTTTTGAAGCGGTGCTTATCAATTGACGTAAGATCGACTTTTCTTTGACCACTTTTGCATAATATTCCACATTTGAAACTATTGGCACGGAGTCTGCCAAATGCATAACGCCTATTTCTCCACCAACCAATTCCAATTGTTTTTTAACCTTTAACCTTTCAGTTACGGATAACACATCTATAGGTTCGGATTCTTTAAAAAGATCTTCCATGGCTTTGAAAACAACTTTCGTTGGTGTGAAATAAAAATCGGAAGAGCTTAAAATTTCGAAAACGGTATCAGCCGCTTCTGGATCCAAAAAGATCGCGCCTATAACGGCTTCTTCAGCCTCTTTGCTTTGAGGCATGATTTTTTCTTCTATAGTTAGATCACCTCTTCAACCATCAGAAAAAGGAAAAGCCAAAACTACCTTTTACGGGATCTACGGATAAGTACTTTTCTGGAAAAGCTGTTATGTAAAGTGTTAATGAAAAATCTGAAACCTTAAAGCCATTAGCCGCGGAAAGAGCTATATTTCCCTTTAAACCTAAACAATCCAAAGACTTTGAAAAACTCACATTCATGCTTTGTAAACTCCCGCGTGAAAAATTTCCATTTGAAGACAGCGAAATTCCTAAATTCTTAATATTTCCAGAGGCTTTAAAGTTCAAATCATCAATTGAAAAGTTACCGCTTTTTATCACAAAAGTTGAAGACCACTTGAAATTGTTGAAAAACAAGAAGTTTCCCAACGAGGCGTTCAATTTGTTTGATACATCTGAAAATTTCTTGGATGAATAATCGTAAAGCGTTTCCGCATGGTAAGAAACACCCTTAAAATGAGAATCCAAAATGTACTTCGTATTTACAGGTTTAAAAGGAGAAGGTTGAATAATTGTGGTTGTCTTTAAAACATTTGAAATTCCCAGCAAATTGAACTTTGAAGAGGTTACCAACCCTATATTTGACCATGGATTGGTAACGTTGTTGAAGTTGTAGGAAAATTTTGCATTGGCACTGAGCGGAATGAGCGGAAAATCGTACGAAAGAGAGAAAGCCATATTGTTTTCAAGGTTATGAGTATCGAATTTCCCAACATTCGTACCCTTCACGCCAATAAAAGTATGAACTACAGATGTTTTTAAGCCAAATAAGTTCTTCGAAAGCGATGTTTTAAAAATGGCTGCCAAGCGGTCTGAAAGCACAGAATTGTTACTGTCTTTTTCCAATCCAGTCTTCGCACCGTAGGAAAAACCAAATGAAGTCCCCCAAAAATTATACGAAATAGAGTCAAATGCGTATTCGGCGTCCATGAAGATGGAATAACCAAGAGGCGAATTCGATTGGGAAGAAAGTTTTCCGTTGTATGCTCCCGAAATGGATTTTAAAGTTAAAAATCTAAAGGGGAGCGAAAATTTCCCATTTAAGGAATTAGAAAAAGTAAAATCTTTAGAAGGTAAGTAGAAAATTCCGTTTCCTTTGAGTTCACCATTTGCTTTCAATTTTCCCAATGAAAATTTCAAATTCTTAACGGAATAAGGAAGTTCATACTTTTGATTTTTTCCATTCACAAATTGCAAAGCTTTCAAAGATAAGACATTACCCATTAAGGGACCGTCTAATGTAAAAGAAACGTTCTGCGTGTCATCTTTAATATTTCCTTGATAGGAAAAAGAGCTTTTGTATTTTTTGAACTTCATCGTTCCACCGAATTTCACACTTTCAGCGGAAATATTTCCATTTTGTGATGTGTTAGAATAGGAAAAATAAATTGGGATACTTGCCAATTTGGCATTTACATCGAAACCTTGAATGAATCTACCGTTGTCGTTTGAAGAAAAAAACGCATCTCCACTTAAGTTTTCAGAAGGGTAAAAATTGAATTTCACCGCTTTATTCCACCCACTCGCTGAATGATTGAATGTTATCTCCATAGGTTGTTTTCCTCCACTCAACGAGTAATAATACTGTGGTAAGTAAAGAACGGGTAAGCCAAACAAATACATAACAACGTTGTAGGCTATAAGATGATCCTGAGGTACAAAATAAATACTTTGGGCTTGAATTTTGTAATGTGGCGGGTTGAACTTACACGTTGTTATGTATCCAGGCGATATGATGCTTGTACCACTTTGTGTATCGTAAACAGATCGCTTTCCGTAAAAGTAAACGTCCTCTTTCGTTCCCTTAGCGTTCTTTACCTTTTCAACTCCACGCAAATCGCAAATTATGGCTGTATCCTGCCTTAGTTTGACACTCATCGAAGACGCTGAAATTTTTTTATCTCCCTGGATGAAAACCACATTTCCTTCAAGAAGCGCCAATGTGGCCAGCCCGTCCTTGTTGAAGAAGATTTTTAAGGTAGAGGCGCTGACAGTATAATTTTCCGATTTTATTTGAACGCCATGCGTGTAAATCACTTCCGTCGCTGAAACGATATCCAGCTGGCCAGCATTTATTTTGAAGAGTTGCGCACCAAATGTTTTTGTGCCAAAGGAAAAAATTGAAAATACGAAAATAACCAGAAGAACCGGTATTATTTTCACAAAAAATTCTTTTATTTTGAACATCAAACGGCTGTCCAAAAGCAAGAAAAAAGCCGCTCCTAACAATGCGAATATCAGATCTGGCAGCCATGAAGCCATCACCGGTTGCAACAATCCGTTTTTTCCCATTGCGCTAAGCCAAGCGCCAGAGCCTTGATATAACACTACCAGAACAAAGGTGACAATAACTCCCCACGATTTACTCTTTATTCCAAAAAAGAGCGAAAAAGGAACACCCAAGAAGGCAATTATCAAAGCGGCTATCGCGTTGGCAAATCGAGTATTGAGTTCTACGATGTATATTCTTGGATCTAAACCCAGCCTTTTGAAAAGCTTTATACGATCTAAGAGCTCTCTTGAACTCATCGATTGCGCGGTTTTTTGTGAACGTATAAATCTCACAACATCCTGTGTGATGTTAAGCCGCATGGTCTTAAAATTCATATCAAAGCTCATCAAACCGTCTTTTAAAGTGTATACCCTTCCATTTCTTAAAACCCACTTTCCTTTTTCAAAAGAAGCCGTTTTCGCATACGTGACTGTAAAATCGTTGCCCTTTATCTCGTAAATAAGAACGTTATTGAATTTCTCAGTTTTTGGATCGAATTTTTCCACGTAAAAATAGCTATTTCCAGCTTTAAAAAAGGTATTGGTTTTAACTTGCGGAGTTCCGGAATGCCAAACGACTTTTTGTAGGTAATCAGAAGCCTTTGAATTGTAATTTGGAACGACGAAATCCTGAATAAAATACGTTCCAACGCTCAGTATCAAGCCCATTAAGAGAAATGGAACGACTATTTTTTTCAAATTAATACCATGAACTTGAAAAGCCATAAGTTCTCGACGAGATGAAAAATTAGAAATTTCCCAAAATATAGCCAGTAAAACACCAACTGGTATTCCCATAACTACAAATTCGGGAAGGTTGTAATAAACAAGCACAAGGAGGCTCCAAAAACTCACATGGTTCTGAACTATAACGTCAGACAGCTGATAAAGAAGCTCAACGCTGACGAATATTATGAAGCCTATTAAACCTATGAAAAATGGTAAAATGAACTCTTTAGAAACGTACTTACATAACGTTTTCAAAAATTGCACCTCCATGCTTACAGGGGTTTTTTAGGAATGACTTTCAAACACAAATCCGCAACATCCTCAATATGTCTGGATATTAGAAGAAGACTTAAGGCCCTGTTGACGTTTCTAGGTGATTCCATCATGTAAAGTTTTAGCTCATCCTCTATAGAAAGATTCAGCTCATCCACGTATTCTTCCATATTCAAAAGATCTTCTATGGCTGAATCGTTACTCTCATCTTTATAAACATTCAAGCTTATTCTCATCATCTTTTCCGCAGTTGAAGCCATTTTAGGTAGATCTATAAGAGGCTTCAAGGCAGGTTCTTTAAGAAGTTTCAAAGTTTCTTCTGCTATACTCGTAGCCTTGTCTCCTATCATCTCTAACGCGTTTTCCAAGACGAATCCATTTATACTTTCAACCAATTGTTTTCCCACGGGAGCATACTCACCTATCATAAAAATTGTCTTTTCGTTTAAATCATCCCTCATCTTATCCGCTAACTTATCATCTTCCATAACTTCCTTTGCCATATCAGCATTTCTATCAATTAAAGCGTACACGGCTCTATCAAACATGTCTTCCACGAAGCGCCCAAATTTCATAACTGTTTCTTTGTACGATTCTATCATTTCTTTTGGGATCACTCTACCACCCACCCTCGCAAAATGCAAGTTATTATACCATTCTTGAAAAAAAGCGAAAAAGCAGTAAAAATGTTCTATAATTTAAGGTTAACGTAGAAAAGAGGTGATCACATTGAAGGGATTTACCTTAATAGAACTTCTTATAGTAATGGCCGTTATTGCTGCCCTTATTTCGGCAATGGTTCCAATAGGAACAAAAGCAATAAGAGAAGCCCGAGCTACTGCGATTGCTTTGGACCTTTCAGAATTGTCTAAAGCTGTAATGGATGACTTTTACGTCGAACAAAACTTTAATATAACTATGCAAGATTTAAAAGGATATTTTCAACCCGATAAAGATTTAAGTAAATTCAAAATAAAAACATCTCTTACAAATGATATCGATCAAATTTACATCTGGTATACGGGAAATGATGTAACAGCCTCACAAGTCGAAAAAGTTTTTCCAGACGTGGAAGCTTCTGGAGAATATCCAATGATTCATCTTAGTTTAGAAAAATACTGGTAAAACGGCTGCCGAAGCAGCCGTTTTAGAATATGAAATAACCTTATTTTAAATTCTCTACGATCTTTTTCGTATCTCTGGCAATGACAAGTTCCTCATTTGTGGGAACTATCAGAACCTTTACCTTTGAATCCGGTGTCGATATGATTCTTTCCTCTCCCCGCACGTTATTCTTTTCATCGTCTATTTTAATACCAAGAAATTCCAGATAAGAACAAACGTCTTTTCTCGTATAAGGAGAATTTTCTCCAACCCCACCGGTAAACACTATTGCATCAACGCCATTCATAGCGGCCGCGTAAGCACCCACGTATTTCGCAATACGATAATCGTAAATATCCAATGCCAACTTTGCCAATTCATTGCTTCCATCCAAGGCAGCATCTTCTATGTCTCTCATATCACTGCTAAAGCCATTTGTAAGTCCATAAACTCCACTTTGTTTGTTAAGAATGTCATTCACTTCTTTAGAAGTTAAGCCCTCTTTTTCTTGAAGGAAGGTAACAATCGCTGGATCCATGTCACCGCATCTTGTACCCATAACAAGACCTTCCAGCGGAGTGAATCCCATGGAAGTGTCAACACTTTTTCCGTATTTCACCGCAGCAATAGACGCACCATTTCCAATATGACAGGTTATAGTTTTAAGCTTTTCCACGGGCGTTTCTAAAATTTCTGCCGCTCTCCTTGAAACGTAAAAATGAGACGTTCCATGAAAACCATACCTTCTTACTTTGTACTTTTTATAATACTTTATTGGGATGGCATAAAGATAAGCCTTTTCTGGAAGAGTTTGGTGAAATGCCGTATCAAAAACGCCCACCTGCGGAACGTTTGGAAGTAACTCTTTTGCGGCCATTATTCCCATTATATTCGGTGGATTGTGAAGAGGAGCCAATTCAACGTTATCTTCTAACGCTTTCATAACTTTTTCATCTATTAAAACTGAACCTGAAAATGTTTCTCCACCGTGCACGACACGATGCCCCACCGCGTTTATCTCATCCATTGATTTTATAACGCCTTTTTCCGCATCAACTAAAGTTTTCAACACGATTTCCAATGCCACTTTGTGATCTTTTACAGGTGTTTCTTCCGTGTACTTCTTCGTTCCTACCTTGTGAATAAGTCGAGAACCGTCTAACTTTATTCTTTCAACTATCCCACTACACAAAACAGACTCGTCATCCATGTTGAAGAGCTGGTACTTAAGAGAAGAGCTTCCTGCGTTTATAACGAGTACTTTCAATGCCTCCACCTCCACTTTTATCCATCTGTTTTTTTATGCTTTTTCCACAGATCCCAAAACTTCCATTCTTTCCATAACAACTTCTTTAATAGCCTGCATTGCAGGTTTAAAAAGCTTTCTTGGATCTATTTGGGCTTTATCATCGTGTAAAACCTTTCTCAATTCCGCGATAAATGCCACTCTTAGATCTGTGTCCGTGTTTACTTTGTTTATTCCATACTTCACGGCTTCTTTCAAAACATCGTAAGGCACTCCCTTGGCTCCTTGTATATCTGCGCCGTATTCATTTGCAAGCTCAACGTATCTTGGAAGCACTGTTGAGGCGCCATGAAGAACTAGAGGCAATTTTGTCAACTCTTTGACCTTTTTCAACCTTTCAAAATCCAATTTTGCCTCTCCTTTGAATTTAAAAGCACCGTGACTGGTTCCTATAGCTGGCGCCAAAAAGTCAATACCGGTGTGTTCCACAAAGTCTTTTGCTTCATCAGGATCTATTAAAGTCGCATCCCTTTCCGAAACGGAAACGTTATCCTCGATGCCAACCAATCTTCCAAGTTCTGCCTCCACAGATATTCCAGCAGCGTGAGCGATTTTCACAACTTCAGATGTGAGCTCCATATTTTCTTTGTACGGCTTTGCGGATGCGTCTATCATGACCGACGAGTATCCCGCCTGAATCGCGGCAACAACGTGTTCTATATCATGGCCATGATCTAAATGAAGGGCTACAGGAACTGGTGCACTTTCCGCAAAACTTTTCACCATATCAGCTAGAATTCTTGCGCCCTTCCTAAAATCACCGTCTCCAGCGTAAGACATGGCTCCTTCACTCGTTTCAATTATCACCGGAGATTTTTTTTCCACTGCCGCGTCTATTATCGCTTGCAAAAATTCTAAATTGTTGATGTTAAAGGCTCCAACACCGTAATAACCTTCGTTCGCCTTCTTTAGTATTTCTTTTGTGTTTTTAACGTACATATCAAATCCTCCCTTCTTTCATCTGAGAGTATATCACACCACACTTTTTACCTTGCTTTACGAAAATATCTCTCAAAGGATATAGATCGAAATCATCAAAGTTCCGAAAAGAAAAATTAAAAACATCCTCATTTGAGGATGTTTTAAAAATTCAAATCAACGTTGGGAGTTTCTTTAGTTTCTATCGGCGCTTCAAAAAGCTCTTCCTCTTTGAAATGAAAAGCATTTGCAATTAGGTTAGAGGGAAAAACCATGAGCTTCGTGTTGTAACGGGTGACGATGTCGTTATAAAATTGGCGCGCATATGCGATTTTGTTCTCAGTATCACTCAACTGTTGCATCAAATTGGATACATTTTGATCGGCCCTTAACTGGGGATACCTTTCGAAAACGGCGATAAGCCTTCCCAATTCTCCACTCAATTGATTTTCAGCATTCATTTTGTCTTTAACGTTTTCTGAAGACAAAGCTTTGGTTCTCGCATCTATCACTTTTTGAAGTGTTTCTTGTTCGTACTTCATGTACCCTTTTACGGAGTTTACCAAATTTGGAATTAAATCGTGTCTTCTATTCAATTGAACGTCTATTTGAGCCCATGCATTTTGTACCCTTTTTTTAAGGGTTACCAACGTGTTATACGCAACGATAAACCAAATCACAAATATTAGCGCCACTACTCCTATTGCTATTCCAACTATCCATCCCATACTTTTTCCTCCTCTCTGAGGGAGTTGTCATGGGACTTGATTTCATTATACCATTGTTCTACTTTTCTTGAGAATCCAAACCTTCTTCAACAATTTCTCCAAAATCCTTCCTTTTTTCTTCAATCGGTATCCTTTTGATTATTATGGCACACAAAATAGCCAAAGAAGAAGCCACCATGGAAATGAAAAAAGCGTTTGTTATGGCAGTTGCCAGCCACTTTGACATATCGGCAAATACACCGGTTAACATCGCTCGAACACTTACAGGACTTTTCTGAAGTATGATATTTTTATTCATCAAGAATTGTGGTGATTTCATCATGTGAAGAAACTGTTTTGGAAGGACAAAATTCAATATTTTTGGTAAATGATTCAAATTGGACGCAAATGTATTATTTACAACCGTACCAAGCACCGCAGTTCCAACCGTTCCACCAACACTCCTGAAAAATTGCACAGAAGAAAGTGCAACCCCTATATATCTCTTTTCCACAGCACTTTGCATGACAACCATTAACATTCCCATTGGAAGTCCTACACCTAAACCAACCACAACCATGGCAGCTGAGATGGTCATGTTGGATGAATTCACACTGAATCTGGACATCATGTACAAACCAATGGTCATCGTTATCGTACCCAATATAAAGGAAAGTTTGTATTTGCCCGTTTTTGAAATGTAAAATCCTCCTCCAATACTAGTTAAAACCGCGCCAAGCATCATTGGCATCAAGATAAGACCGGAATTCGTAGCGCTTCTTCCCTGAACAGCTTGAACAAAAAGCGGGAGGTAAACAGCCGACGCGAAAAGAGAAAAACCAACTATGAAGTTTAAGGTATTTCCAACTGTGAAAACTTGATTTTTGAACAATGAAAGTTCCAAAATAGGTTCCTTCGCCTTTTTTTCAGTAAAGTAAAATAGCACGAATATCGCAACTGAAACCAAAAACAGGCCCCAAACTTTTGGTTCATTCCACGTGTGATCCTGCGAAGCAAAAGAAAAGCCAAGTAATAAGCTTAGAAGCATGCCACCAAGTAAAGTCGCGCCAAGATAATCTACTTTCTCTCCCATCGCGTTCCTTCCAAGTTCTTTAGGAATTAAAAAGTACGCCATTATAACGGCTGGAATACCTATGGGCATGTTCACGTAAAAAACCCAATGCCAGCTCAATTGATCTGTCAAATAGCCTCCTATCAATGGCCCTATAACGCTTGAAACTCCAAAAACGGCTCCCAATAATCCCTGAAATTTTCCTCTTTCTCTGGCCGTAAAAACATCTCCTATTATCGCCGGCCCTATTGCCATTGTCATTGCAGATCCAAAACCTTGCACGGCTCTTGAACCTATTAACCAATAAATGCTATGAGAAAGTCCTGCGCTCCACGACGCTCCCATAAATATCAGAATTCCAGTCATGTAAAAGTACTTTCTTCCAAACATGTCTGAAAGTTTTCCGAATATGGGAACAAAAATCGTAGAAGTTAGCATGTAAACGGTAAAAACCCAGGAGTAAAGAGACATGCCCCCCAGATCATTTATTATTCTCGGCATTGCCGTTCCAACAACCGTCTGATCTAAAGAAGACATGAAAATGGAGGTTAAAACCGTTATGAGCGCACCAAAAGCCACTTTTTTACTCACGTTTGGCATCTTAATTGCTCTCCTTTAATTTTTCTGCCACTTCTTCTATAATTTCAAAGGATCTGAAAAGAGATTTTCTTTCTTCATCGTTCAAAATTTTGAGTTTTTCATCGACGTGACGTTTGACAATTTCCGTTATTTCATTTACTTTCTTTTCCCCTTTTGGCGTTAGATTAACCCTAACCACCCTTCTATCTTCTTTTGAACGCGCTCTTTCAATGTATCCTTCCTTCACGAGTAAATCAACCGATTCACTCAATGTGCTTTTTTTCATTCCAGCATGAGCTTCCAATTCAGACATTTTCACACTTTCATCAGATGCCTTGTACTTTAAAATTACCAAAACAAAGAGAGCTGTTTTGGGAAAGCCAAAAATCCCGTAATCAAAATCCTTGAAAAGGTACTTGAAAAACTTCGAATGAGCGCTAAACATCACCGTTAAATCGTCTTTTTTCATAGTTTTCCTCCAACTTTTTTGATCATTATCCATTGCTAATCAGTTAGTTCCCAGCTTGGTTAGAAAGAAGGGTAAAAATAAATAGTTCTATTTTGAACAATTTATTTTAGAATAATTCTTTTAAGAATCAATTAATCATTGGTTTCAAAATGAAGTGATTTTCAACTGACGGGGCCCCAAGTTAACAAATGAAAGTAAATATCATTTGAAGGCCCTATGAGAAACTCTGAGATTGTTCAGATTCTCAAAGAAAATATCTTTGCCCATGGTGTAAATCATCTTATTTCTGAACCTCGTGTAAAAAGAGTATCTTGAGTCTTTGAC
>NZ_JBPNHS010000039.1:0-14029 GCF_054006115.1 Mesoaciditoga sp.
TCATGGAACCTGAGCTATTGAGATTTGTATCCATCCCGTATACCGTCCTCTTTTTGTGAAATCTCTTACGTTCACACCTATCCACAATTTCAATGAATGGTTGCCTATTCCACGTGTCAACTGATAGCCGTTCATTCCAATTGGCCAGTTTTTGTTGGCAGCTTTCCAAACGGCGGCGTGAAGTGGCTGATTGGGAATGTAATTTGAATTTCCATCGTATTTTTGGTAATAAGTTGGAATGGTAAGCGAGCCATTTCTCAAATCTCCGCTTGTTGAAAAAGTCATTATTATGGGGGTGTTGCTCGCAATTGTGGTGATCTTTATATTCCCCATCATCCATTCGCCGGGAACATCCACGTGTGCCGTGATTCTGGTGTACTCTATGTAAACGTACACAAGTGGCGTTGCAACTGTAGAAGGCAAATCCGGCGATGAATGTTGAGTGGTTAAAGGCTTAGATGAGTTTGTTTTTTGAGAAAGTGGAATCCACAAATTGTCTTGAAGGTTAAATACACTTGTTCCGCTTGCAAGAGCGGAGATAGAAACGAAAATCAGAATCGCTGCGGATATACATAAAATCTTTTTCACATCCTCCATCTCCCCTCGTTTTAGATGTTTGGCACGATGTACGTGTCAAAGATGACGGGTCCAACGAATATTTTGTCGTTTGTTTTATCAAAGCCAATCCACAGGTAAAATTCATGTGAGCCAGCTTTTACGTTTATCTGATCGATATTCACGTTTTTGTCCATCTCTTTCCATTCTTTAGAATTCTTTCTGATTCCTTTTTTGTCTACCTGTGCTATGTAATAACCCTTCACATTTCCTTCAAAGGAGTAGGAGACGTTTAAATCGTTTGTCGAGTTGAAGAGCAAATACATGTTATCTATTGTCCACTTTCCAAAGACGTGAGAATAAACCATGGGTTTCAACACCAATTTGGTTTTAGTCCGTGATATGTTTACATTCAGTTTGAAGTTAACTCTTTTTCCATCTTGCAATAAGAAAGATATGGGTATAAATCCGTTCACGTTCCCGTTAGCATCGCGCGTTGTGAAATTGCCGGATGCTGTTGCGCTCGCTTGTTGCGATAAAACCGCTTCCCACTTTTCGTTTTGTTTGTTCCACTTGTATATCACTATTTGTGTTGCCAACGTGAGCGTTGCCAAAGTCAGTAAGATCAATAGGAATATCATTTCTTTTTTCATAATCCCCCACATCCTTTACGGGTCTTCAAACCCTTTCGCTTTTTGTTAGCGCAATTCGTTCCATAAGTGAGAACGTTTCAAACACCCGAAAATGGGACTTAAATGGGCAAAAGCCTTCCAGTAAAGGAAGAAACGTTCTCAGTGTGGAAAACATTTTCTTTTTTGGAAGAGCATTTCCAAAAAGTATAAAAATATGTTAAAATTGTGTTAGAAATTGGAGGTGCTTTTATGAAAGCCTTTTTTGTGGGAGATCCTTTAACGAATATTGGAGAGACGCTTGAATACGATGTGAACTTCATAGATGAATTAGAAGTTTTTCAGGACGATACCGCTTTTCTTTCGTATGTTTCAAGCTACGCCGATAAGCGCATTTTGATATTCATAGGAAAAGAATTCTTTGGAAAAGCAAGAAAGATAAGGGATTTTATGGTTTCACATGGAATAATGGCAAGGATATTCGTAAACGAGCCAGAAGCGCATTTGAAATTGAAAGATAACCTCATCTTCGTTTTCGATTTTGAAAATGAAGGACTGAAAAAGTTCTTAAAAGATGTGGAAAAGAACACATCGATGCTCGCGGGAATGAGTAATTTCATTAGAAAGCTTAGAGAAGATTTGATCTTCTTTTCGTTTAGCGATTCCAACATCTTCTTATCGGGCGAAACTGGCACGGGAAAATCCACAGTTGCCCAAATAATGCATAAAATTTCTCACAGAAGGGAAAACAGATTTTTAGAACTTAACTGCGCAAATGTTCCAGAAGATTTACTTGAAAGCGAGCTTTTTGGCCACGTCAAAGGCGCTTACACCGGTGCGTATTCTGCAAAAGAAGGCTTGCTTGAAGCGACGGATGAGGGAGCTCTTTTGCTAGATGAAATAGGAGAAATGCCAAAGCACATTCAATCCAAACTTCTAACCGTTATGGACAGCGGAAAGTTCTTGCCAGTTGGTTCTAACAAAGAAGTTCACGTAGACGTGAGAATTTACGCTGCTACGAATCAAGATCCTCAAAAACGATTGAGATCAGATCTGTATCATAGGCTATCCGAATTGAAAATAGATCTCATCCCTCTTCGCGATAGAAGAGATGATATTCCCTTTCTGGTCGATAATTTTTTAAACGATTTTGGTTACACCATAAGGTTTAACGATTTTCCAGAAGAAGTTAAGCGCGCTTTCCTTGGCCACGAATACAGGGGAAACGTGCGTGAATTGAGAAATATAGTTACGCGTTTTGTCGAATTTTCTGAATCTCCAGAAACGAAAGAGGAGATCAGATACAACCCAAATGCCTTTGCGAAGACCGAACTCACCGAAAGATTCGTTGAATCTATGACGGATCTATATATGGCTCAAAATGAGCCGCTAAAAGACATGATGGAAAGACTTCACGCGCGCCTCGAGAGTGAGATAATAAAGAGGGTTTTAAAAGCGTGTTCATGGGACAAAGAAGAAGCCGCCAAAAAGCTTTCCGTGAGCCGAAGAACGATAGACAACATGATAAAAAGATACCACTTAGACAGGAGAGAAAAGTTCAAAAAGTGAGTGTTTTACCACGATTAAAAGGTTCTTCCAAAATATGATTTCGTGTTAAAATCCGACTGGAAAAAATCAAGATGAATGGAGGAATAATATGAATTTTTACGTAAAGTTCGTGGAAAACTATCCAATATTTTCCGCGGTAATTCAATTTGCCATTCTCGGAACGATAGGTGAGGCAATCTCCAGAAAAATAGCGCATCAGAATGTTTTTGGCTTCTTCGTGGCGTTGAAAAAAGCGGTTGTATGGTCCCTCCTGGCAATCATGATAAAGTACGCTTTTGTTGGTTTTTTCGGCTTTACGCACGCTTTAGTGGCAAGCCATTTGCTTCCGAGCGTGGTCGATACGAATGTTTTTGCGAGGGCTTTTGCCGTTTCTTCGTTTACCAATCTTATCTTTGGCCCAATAATGATCTATTCCCACAGATTTCTGGACAACCTTCTCATGCGAAAGCACAATTATTCAAACATGAAGGGCGCCATCTGGACGCTAGTTTGGTTCTGGATTCCCGCCCATACGGTTACCTTTTCTTTGCCTGTTAATTACCAGATAGGGCTTGCCGCGTTGTGGTCGGTGGCGCTGGGAATAATCCTTGGATATTTCGAATCGAAGAAGGCTGTTAAAAGTTGAAGATCCATTTTGTTGGAATTGGCGGAATGGGGTTAAGCGCTTTGGCGCTTTACATGAAAAAATTGGGTTATGATGTCTCCGGAAGCGATCTTTCAAGATCTAAAGCATTTGATGATCTGATTGAAAACGAAATCTCAGCTTACGTAGGCCACGGAGAGCTGAAAGATGTGGATGTAGTGGTGAGATCTTCCGCCGTCAAGGAAGATGATTATGAAGTTTCTCAAGCCTTGAAAAAGGGAATAAAAGTTATGGAAAGGATGGAATTCTTTTCGCAATTTGTAAAACCACAAGTGGGCGTAACCGGAACAGACGGCAAGAGCTCAACAACCTGCATGATAGCCTGGATAGCGTTGAAAAATGACTTTGATCCCACGCTGTTGTGTGGTGCTTTTTCAAAAGGATTTGATAATTCAAATTTCAGATTTGGAAAAGGTCCAATTATAGCTGAGGTGGACGAATCTGATCCGAAGATGAAAAACGTTATATCCCAAATAGCGGTGCTTACGAACTTGCGCTACGATCATCTCGAAAGATACGGAAATGATCCCACTTCACAGCTTGACTCAATAAAAAGCTTTTTACTCCATTCAACACAAATGGTCATGCCTTCTAACTTTGTGGAAATAGTGGCGACTGGTAAAATTCTAAAATTCGGAAAAGAAGATGGGGATTTGCGCTATGAGATCGTTGAATCTAATTTTTTCAAGCAGAAGTTCAAAGTGAAATACAACGAAAAGGAATTTCTAGGCGAGCTTCCAATTCCGGGAAAGTACCAGGTGGAAAATGCCATCGCCGCCGTTGGAGCGGCTTTGCTTATGGGAATACCCATAGAAGATTCCTTAAACGCTTTGAAAAGCTATCCCGGCGTTTCGCGGCGGTTGGAAATTGTAAGTTTACAACATCCGGTTGTTATAAGCGATTACGCTCACACACCTTCTGAAGTAGTATCAAGCGTGAATTCGGTTATCCCATTTTTTAAAAGCGTCACGGTCGTGTTTGAACCTCACCGTTATTCACGTCTTGAAAGGGAATACAAGAATTTTGCCAGAGCTTTGAAAAATTCAAAGAACGTTATAGTAACGGATATATTTGAAGCTTTTGAAAAAAAGGATGACGTCAACGTTGAAATGCTGATAAATGAGCTTAATAAACAAAATGTTAACGTGAAATATTGGTCAAAAAACGACGATGTGGGAAAAATAGCGGATTTTTTTAATTCAGATTTGTACCTCTTCATGGGCGCCGGCGATGTAGATTCGATAGCCCGAGAATTTGCAAGAAAGGTGATGAAAAAATGATAGACACTCACATGCACATTACAATGGAAGAGTTCGATAACGATAGAGAAAGAATTGTGCGAGAATTTGAAAAAATTGGAATGAAATGTGCAATAGAAGTAGGATACGATGTTGAATCGAGCGAGAGGACATCTCTTTTTGCCCAAGAACATGAAAAAGTGTACGCGGCGGTTGGAGTACATCCACACGATGCCGAAAAAGCGAAAGATGATTGGCTTGAAAAGATATCCGCTTTGCTTCACCAACCAAAGGTTATCGCTTTAGGAGAAGTGGGATTGGATTATTACAGGGATCTTTCCCCAAGATCCGTTCAAAAGGAAGTTTTCAAAGAACAACTGAATTTGGCTCAGGCGTTGAATATTCCTCTTATCTTTCACGTGAGAGACGCTTACGAAGATATGAGGAAAATCGTAATGGATTACGATGTAAGAGGAGTTATCCACAGTTTTAACGGTAGCGAAGAAGACGCGAAAGAGTTCATAAAAATGGGATTTTACATAGGAGTGGGAGGCATAGCGACGTACAAAAAAAATGTCGCTTTGAGAGAAATAATTTCTCATCTGCCCCTTGAGCGAATATTAACAGAAACAGATTGCCCCTACCTTTCTCCGCAGCCCGTTAGAGGAAAGAGAAACGAACCAAAAAACGTTAGATTCACAATAGAAATGCTTTCACAATTGTTTAACAAGAGCTTCGCAGAAATAGAAAGCCAAACTGAAAAAAACGCTCAAAAGCTTTTTGGAATTTGTTCCTGAATTTAAGCGTTCAAATTCCTGTTTTCGAAGCTCTTTTCAAGGAATTCCTTGAAAATCGGGTGCGGCACCGAAACTTTTGAAGAGTATTCTGGATGAAATTGAACGCCAATATAGAATTTTTTGTTCGGCAATTCCACGGCTTCAACGAAATTTGACATGGCTGAAATGGTGAGTTTTTGCAAAGGCTCTTCCTCTTTCGTCCTGAATATGTTTCCAAAGTCCTTTAAGTTCACTTCGTAGCGGTGCCTGTGTCTTTCCAGGATTTTTTCGCTAGCGTAGATTTCGTGGAGCTTGCTCCATTTGAATACCTTTATTTCTTCCGCTCCAAGTCTCATGGTTCCGCCGAGCTTTAGTATTTCCTTTTGTTTTTCCATGAGATCCACAACCGGATACGGCGTTTGGGAATTGAATTCGGTTGAATTGGCTCCTTTTAGATTCGCGACATTTCTAGCGTACTCTATTACCATGAGTTGCATGCCAAGGCACAGACCAAGGAGAGGCTTGTCATTTTCGCGCGCGTACTTTATCGCCCGTATCATGCCTTCTATCCCTCTGTTTCCAAAGCCACCGGGAATTATGAAGCCAGCGTATTTTTTTAGTTTCTCTCTTAATTCTTTTTCTGAAATGTTTTCCAGAGTTTCGGAATCCACCAGTTCCGGTTTTTTGTAACCGCATAGCGCAACGCTTTCCAAAACGGATTTGTAAGCGTCGTCCGTCGCCAAATACTTTCCCACCATCGCTATTCTGGCGTCTTTGGATGAATTGGGATATTTCCAGTCAAAATCCTTTCTAGCTTTCACGTTCAATTTTTCCATTATGAGTTTGTCCATACCCAACATGTGTATTTTTTGTGGTATGGAATACACATTTGGTGCGTCTTCAAGTCCAAACACCGCCCCTTCGTTAACCCCTCCAAAGAGCGCCACCTTTTTCACGGTTTGTTCTGAAAAGCTCTTCTCTCCGCGCAAAACGATTACATCTGGAGATATGCCGGCCCTTCTCAGAATTTGAATTGATTGCTGGGTTGGTTTGGTCTTGAATTCGTTGGTAACCCTTAAATAGGAAATGTAAGTAACGTGAACGAAAACGAAATTCTCGTTTCTTCCGTTTTCCATTGAAAATTCCCTTATCGCTTCCAAAAATATTTCCGATTCTATGTCACCAACTGTTCCGCCTATTTCAATTATGGCAACATCGCCTTTCAAATTTGAAATTCTTTCCTTTATCTCTGCCGTCACGTGTGGAATCATTTGAACCGTGGCTCCTAAGTACTCGCCCTTTCTTTCCTTTTCAATAACATTGGAATAGATCTGTCCGGCGGTTACGTTGTTCCAACGAGTCATATTTTTGCCAAGAAATCTCTCGTAATGGCCCAAATCCAAATCGGCTTCGTAACCGTCTTCGGTTACGAACACTTCTCCATGCTGGTTTGGATTCATCGTTCCAGCGTCCACATTTAGGTAAGGGTCTATCTTTAAAACGTCTACCTTTAACCCTTGATTTTGTAAGCACGCGCCTATAGATGCCGCCGTTATGCCTTTGCCTATTCCACTTAAAACTCCACCTGTGATGGTAACGTACTTCATTCTTTTTCCTCCTCACCATCTAATTCAAATTTGAAAATATCATTTCTCAACATCGCAACCCTTTGCCAGTTGTTGTTCTCTGTTTCATCTAAGGCGTTAAAAACTGCGTTGAGCTTGGCATCTATTTCGTCCGCGAAGTGTACCACCATGGCTTCGGGAATTTTGGGCTCCACTGGAGAGCCGTATTCGAGTTGTCCATGATGGCTCGCTACGATGTGCGTCAAAACGCTTTCCAGATCTTCTGGAAAGTTTGGCACTCTGTCGATAAAACGTGCCAGCATTTTTATTCCAAGCACAACGTGATTTTCCAATTTTCCTTCATTCGTGTACTCAAAAATTGGCGCATCAGTGTAAGCTTTGACCTTGCCTATATCGTGTATAAGACATCCGGTTACCACAAGATCTCTGTTGAGCTTTGGGTAATTGGAAATTAAATTCAAAGCCACCTTTGTCATTGAAATGGTGTGAAAAAAAAGGCCGCCTCTTCCTACGTGGTGATTTTGAGAGGCGGCCGTGGCGGTGATAAAAGAGGCGTAAAATTCGGTGTCTTTTACGAATATCTCTTCGAGAAGCCTCTTTAAGTGTTCGTTTTTCACGCTTTTTATAAGGTACTTCAAACACGATTGCAAGTTATCAATTTCGAAGTGCGGAGTTAAAGCCTTTTCTATTTCCGGGACTTGATCGGCTGGCACTATTCTAATGGGTTTCAGAGAAAAGGAGCGGTAATTCGGGTTGTACTCGTAATGAGAAAAAAGCAAAGTGCCGGCCTCTACTTTTTTATCCCATATCTTGACACTCACACTCTTTTGCGCGTCACACACCACCGCTTGCGTAAAATCATTTCCGCCAGAAGTTTTTTTAAAAATGGAAGACGTTACAAGAAAGATACCGCTTGTGTTGTCAACGTAGTCTTCTCCCTTTCTTTCTTCCTCAGAAACTTTGGTGATATCACTTACCGTGGGATAAAGCTTTCCATTCACGTTTATCATTTTAACCACCTTTTACATGATGTAAAACCATCTTTTTCCCATTCTAAAGAGAAGGTGAGTGTTTTCTCTTGCGAATTCCATTTTCTCTTTTCCTTGATAGATGGCGTTAAAGCCATAAAAATTTTCATTGAGATATATTAGTCCAAATCTTTTCTTTTTTAAATCTGAAAAATGCAACTTTTCCTTTGCACGGAGTCTGCGTAACGTATTCACACCTTTTCCACCGAGAATTTCAAACGCTACAACTGGCGTTGAATCTGTAAGCAAAACAGACCAATTCGTTCCTTTGAGTATTTTAAAATCTTCGCAGTGTTCCATCTGTGAGTTGAGATAAGCCATGACGTGTTCAAAATCTTCCACGTTTTTTTCAGTGGCTGAAAGTAAGGATAAATTTTTAAAAAGGTACGAAATCGATTCAAAAATTATCGCGGAGCCTATCGTGTAAACTATTATTGCCACCAAGAGTTGAATTATCAGAGAACCTTTTTTCATTTTCTGAAGCGTTTTCATGAAATTTCTTCCCCTTCAGATATTCTTTCAACCTTAAGGGCACATCTTTTCCTTTTCTTTTCACGTTGTAAAGGGATGTTTCCAACGCGAATTCTTCGGATTTCTTTTCTATCAAGCGCTGTCTTTGACAAAGCCTATTTACTCCGTTTAAAACCAAAAGAAACATTAGTGCGGACAAAATCAGAAAAACGAGAGACTCCAACAACACGCTTCCCTTTTTCATTTCCAGAAGAAAAAGTAAACGCCAATCACGATCGCCAAAACTATGCCCACCACCAATATCATGGCTATTAAAACGTCTGAAAACTTGATTTTTTCCTTCTCTTTCAGCAGCTGATTGAGCTTTTCCTTTTCATCTGATGAAAAAGAAGAAGCCAAAGCTAAATCTTCGTCATCATCTTTTTCAGGTACGCCCACGCTTTCCCACATGATATTTACTCCACCATAAACTACAGATTTAAAGAGGACACCGTTGCACTCTATTTTTATCAGTATGAAGTCCTGTGAGCTGTTGGTGAATTCTTTGGAAATCATCGTTCCAACCAACGGTTTAATATTTTCCCCTTCTTCGTTGAAATTGTCTGGAAAAGCCGCCATGATCTTTTTTTTGTCCTCTTCATTTGAGAATTTTAAAACGGTAAAGTAAATTCTCGTTCCAATGTCAAATGAGGTAACCGGTCTACCACGTATTGGATCTACTATCGGGTAAGCTTCGGAAAGGTTACTTAAATCCGCCCTTTCCAGCATTGAAACCACGTCTTCAGGCGTGCTGTACTTCGAAAATTGCTTTGAAAGCTCCGAATAGTAAAGCTCTTCAATCGATATTTGAACGTTGAGATCGGACACCCATTCTTCAAAGAAATCTTTCACGAAATCTTTTACTATCATCTTTTCTCCCGCTTTGTGAGCGGATATGAGCTTCAAACCAAAAGAAGGCTCGCTTAGAAGTCTTCTATTCACGTATCTGTTCAAATTGCTGTTCATCGATTTGAATTCTGGAGCGCTTCTCGTGACTTTAACGATAGAATCTTCCAATTTTTTCTGGAAGATCTTAAAAGGATCGGACAGTTCAACATTCACAAAAGAGGAAAGCGATGTCGGATACTGTAAGATTTTGTACTTTATATCCCCTCTTCTTTTCACCATGAAATAACCCACGTAATCTTCTACGGTGGCTTTGCTCTGGGCCTTGAATTTTATAATCAGAAGATCCTTCAACGGCGACCATTCCTTTCACACATTTCAATAGAAAACAACTTGATTTTTTCCTTTCTTTTTTCCTTCTTCTATCAGCTTTTCTCCACTTTCCAACATTTGTGAAAGCTGTGAGCCATCGCTTGGGAAGTGTATGATAGAAACGGTGCAGGTAAGCTTTACAGACTTATTTCCTATTTCAAAAGCCCCTTTTGCGCATCCGTCGTTGATACGATTTGCAACCGTTATAGCGGCGTCTTTTGAAATTTGTGTCAATAAAATCAAGAATTCGTCAGTTCCAAGGCGTGAAACTATGTCCAGTGGTACGCGCACCATATTTTTTAAGAACTTTCCAATTTCTCTCATGAGAATATCATTTTCCTCTTGTGAAAGTTCCTTTGTTTTTTTCTCAAAATCGTCCATATCCACGAAAATCAAAGCGTAATCGATACTTTCTTGAAAAGCCTTTGAGTGAAAGAAATTCAAATAGTTAAGCATATGATCCCGCGAGTACAGCCTTGTAATGGGATCGATAACCTCTTTTGTTCCTATCTTGCCTATCACATTTTCAACGTTGTCAAACTCTTTCTTCACCAGCTCGTTGTATTGCGCTATGAGCTCTTCCATTTTTTGCGATTGGGATTCGTACCAATCCGCCCGCTTTCTCAAAATCTCAACCTCTCTTCTGAGCTGTTCATTCTCTTTGAGAAGATCGGATGAGGGTTGTTTTTCGTAAAGCTCTGGAAAGAATCTTCTTATCTCTCTTTCGGCGGACTGTGGAGAATCGGAAGCGTGAAGAGTGTTAGCTGGTTCCAACGTTGAAAAATCGCCCCTTATCGTGCCTGGTTCCGCTTCAACAGGATCTGTCGCGCCAGCGAGCTTTCTAACAACCTTTATGGCTTCTCTTCCCTCTATAACCATCGCGACTATTGGCCCGCTCGTCATGAAATTTACGAGCTTTTCGTAAAAAGGCTTTCCAACGTGTTCGGCGTAGTGTTCCTCCGCGAGTTTTCTTGACATCGTCAAAAGTTTCATGGCATCTATTTTCAAGCCTTTTCTTTCAAAACGAGTGATTATTTCTCCTATCAAACCTCTTTGAACTCCATCAGGCTTTATGAGAACGAGCGTTTTTTCCATTTTTTCTCCTCCCTTTTAAGTAATTTACCAAGCTCTCTTCGAAAAGCAAGGCAAACCCTCTATTCGCGAAGACCGGATCTTCACCAAATTTATCGACAATCTCTTCCGTACCCTTTAATTTAAGCAATTTTGAAAGGCTTCTGAATTTTTCCAAATACAAGATCATATCGTCTATTTCTTTCATTCTACCAACTTTTCCGTGACCGGGCACAATCCATTTTGGATTTTTTTCCTTTATCCTTTTCAAACTCAAAATCCATCTGTTCAAATTTGAATCCTCTTCTATCTCTGCGTGGTAGCCTGAAAACACAAGATCACCACAAAAACACACACCATCCGGCCACACGTACACCACACAAGAATCTGGTGTGTGCCCTCCCATTTTTACAACTTCTATTTTTTTATTTCCCATATCAAAAGATATCTTGTTTTTAAAAACAACAGATGGCGGAATCAGTTTGGCGTCTTTCAACTCTTTTTGAATTAACGGCTCAAGAGTTTTTTTAAAACTCTCCAGATCGAATTTTTCAAGAAAATCCTTTGTCGTTGCGCTTCCAACCACTGGCGCTTCTATAGCGCAATTTCCAAGGGTGTGATCCAGATGATAGTGCGTGTTTATAACGTACAAAAGAGGCTTTGACGTTATTGAAGAAACGAATTCCTCTATTCTCCGGGCTTTTGAAGGAAAAAACGTTGAATCAACCAAGATCACGCCCCTATCAGTTACAATTACGCCAGAATTGGCAGCTCCGTTGGAATTTTCAGTGACAAAAATCGAATCATTTATGGAAAACATGATCTCTAATACTCAAATGAGAAAGAACTCAACGGCGATGCGTTTCCATACACGTCTTTTATTCCCCTTGTTATGAGTTTATGATTACCTTTTGATAGCTTTTCGCTTAGCAAGATTATCATCTCGTTTCCTTCAACTTCAACGTCTTTTATCTTCGCGTTTGAAATGTTCACGTTCAGTCTTACCAAAATCGGCGCTAAGATTTCTTTGTCAAAAGAAACGACGATTTTCGTTGGAGAAACAACCCTCACACTTTCTACAGTAGGGGCTTTAAGGTAAACGGATGTATTTGTGGACTTTCCAGTGGCCAGCCAATAAACGCTGTTTACGGCCAACACTCCATCGTCTCCCGTGTGCCAGCCATCGTAAAGAGATTTCCACGGAGCCCCGCTTCCATCGTCAAATGGCGAACTGTCGCCTATGGCCACAAACCTTCCCTTTCCGTACGTTCCGTAAACGACGTAGGGCTGGTGCGTGTAAAGTTCGACGGCTGGATGGACATTTTTACCAAAAATATTCAAAGTAGATCCGGCCCATTCCCCAACATTCTTCACACCTAAAGTAATTGGAGTTTTAAAAACGTACTTTATTGGATATTGGCTACGCGTGTCTTGTGCAAAGTCAAAACCAAGCCTTTTCACAAAATCGTCGTAAATCGAGACGGCGTCCCATCCGTTGTGATTTCTATCCGCTCCTTCATGATCCGCGATAAAGAAAACGCCGCCTCCATCTTTGACAAATTCCACTATGGCGTTTTCTTCCTCCTGACTGAATGGAATGTTTGGCTCCGGAATCACCAAAACACTGTAACCTTTCAAAAGCGAAAGGCTTAACGGCTGGTAAGTTTCGTCCACTTTAAAGAATCTCTTCAAAGCGTTAGCGAAATCGGAATACGCTCCATTTACAGTCCAATCCGCGTTTCCAACGCTTTGGCCGTGTCCCCCATCGAATAGAACGCTCGCACCAAGGGTAAAAACGGCGAATAAAAAGACGATTAAAAAGACAGTTAGAATCTTTTTCATTTTTCACCCTCCAACACGTTTTCCTTCGATTTTTTTCTTTCAAAACTCGCGATTTGTCCGCTGTCTATTCGCAATACGGCGTTCGCGTACTTGACTATTTTCTCATCGTGAGTGACTATCACAAAGGTTTGATTATTTCTTTCATTCAATTCTTTCATAAAATCCATAACCATGAAAGACGTCTTGGTGTCAAGCGCGCCAGTTGGCTCGTCCGCCCATATTATCTTTGGGTTTCCCGCCAACGCGCGTGAAATCGCCACCCTTTGCCTTTCCCCTCCGCTTATCTGTGAAGGAAATTTGTCTATTACGTGTTCCAAGCCGTGAGCCCTTAAAACTTCTATTGCCCTTTCGTTCGCTTCTTTTTCAGGTACGCCGCGCGCGAGAAGTGGAAGAGCGACGTTTTCCTTGGCAGTCAACACGTCTATAAGGTTATAAGCCTGAAAAACAAAACCCATGTTTTCGGCTCTGAATTTGGTCTTTTCGTCATCTGACAGCTTTGCTATGTCAATTCCATTTATGAAAATAGAGCCGGAAGTTGGATCGTCAATGCCGGATAAACAGTTCAACAGCGTTGTCTTCCCGCTTCCAGATGGCCCTAAGATCATGAACATATCTCCGGCTTCAACTTCGAAGCTCATACCTTTAAGCGCTTCATATTCCAATTCTCCCGTTTTATAAACCTTTCTCAAATTCGTAACCTTTACAAGTGCCAACACGATCGCTCCCTCTGTTTTGTCTAAGATAATTCTACAACATTCAAGCTTAAAAACATAGAGAAGAAATTCAACAAATTGCACTTTTCTCCAGTAAAGCTTCAAAAATATGATTTCATGTAAGATTCGAAATCGTTTTGATCAACCCTCCTCTCCAACTTCGTTGGCCCTCTCCTCCCAGTTTTGTGAGGAGAGTCAAGAGAGCCGCTTTCCAAATTAAGAAGTCCGCCCCCATTTATGGGGGAAGTGGCGGCGAAGCCGGCGTAGGGGTCGAAAATGAAATGACGGCAAAGGCAACGAACCTTTTTCTATGAGATTGAATTTTCTAAGGTTCAAAACTATTTTGATCAACCCTCCCCGTCAACTAACGTTGCTCGCGGCTTCGCCTTGGTCGGAAAAGCGAAAGAGACATTGCAACTATGCAATTTCGCTCCCCTCCCACTCTGTGAGAGGGGACTAAAAAGAAGATGTCATGAAATTCACTTTGTCTTTAAATGGAAAATGTCAATGAAGTTTTATGTAAGCCTGCTCCTGCTTGCGAGGAAAGTAGCGGCGAAGCTATTTTTTATACAGTCTGCCCCCGTTTATGGGAGAAGTGGCCGCGAAGCTATTTTTTATGCAGTCTGCCCCCGTTTACGGGGGAAGTGGCAG
>NZ_JBPNHS010000040.1:0-12535 GCF_054006115.1 Mesoaciditoga sp.
GTAATTTTTATCCATATTTCTTTCAAACACTCTATCACGCATGGCTATTCTTTTCATAAGTGTTTCGAGAGAGGCTTTAAGATAAATCACCAAATCTGGTTTTAGAACTTTTGAATCTAAGACGTTAAAAACCTTGTCGTACAGATCCATTTGATCCCCTTTTAAATTCATCTTCGCGAATATTCTGTCCTTGTCAAAGATGTAATCCGACACGGCACTCTTTCCACCCTTTAACATTTTTGAAAGTTCATCTTGTTGCGAATATCTGCTTAAAAGAAAGAAAAGCTGGGTTTGAAATGCCCACCTTTCCCTATCTTGATAAAAATTGGCCAAAAACGGGTTCTCTTCTACAACTTCCAAAAAAGGAAGAAAGCCGAATTCGTCACTTATCATTCGTGCCAGGGTTGTTTTTCCAACGCCTATCACGCCTTCTATACCTATGTACACTTTTTTCTCCTCCAAATTCCTAATTTTGACGAGAGTTAATTTTCTTCAATTTTACCATTGTAAGCCTTTTCAAAGAAAGAACGTCTGAATCTGTTATAATCATTTTGACAACTTCTCACACATGCTATGTAAAGGAGTGAAAACGATGAAAAAAAAGGTTATGATTTTGCTTTTCATAACGGTGTTTGTCATATTTTCATACGCATTTTCGTATGCTTTGGATGAATTTCTTTTAAGAAATTTCAACACGGTTATGACGTTGGCCAAATACGAACAAAAGGACGCGATAATAGTTTTTTCCGATCCAGGGTGTTTTTATTGCAAAAAGCTCAAGGCAGAAACCTTGACCGATAAAACCGTTCAGGAAATACTCGCAAACAATTTTATTATAGGAGAAATATATCCCACAAACGATAAAGCGTTCTTTGAAGGAAAAACTTATTCATACAGAGAACTTTTCGCTGGATTTGGAATAAAGGGAACTCCTACAATTGTGTTCTTCACTTCTAAGGGCGAACCGATAACTTACGTTCCTGGATATGTGGACGCTAAAAATTTTTCAACCATACTCAGATACATAGCAACTAAGCAATATTTAAAGAAAGTGGATTTTAGGAAGTATTCAAAGAAAAAGAGCTCCTACCTTGGTGCGCCAACAATTTTGGAAATATCAAAAGAGAACGCTTCTTACATATCACTTCATGATCCCATGAGCACTTCCACTGTTGTTGTACCGAAAGGGGATAAATTTTTAAAGTACATAATAAATGGAAAAGATGCTTTGAAAGTAGCCCAAGAAATGAAAAAACTTGGTTTTTACAACATCTTCGTGGTGAAAAAATAATTGATCGGATACGTTAGACCTGATGTTGAAGAGTTAAAAGTAAAAGAATTAAAACTGTACAGAAGTTATTACTGTGGAATCTGCACGTCTTTATCACGTAAGTATGGGCCTCTATCGCGTTTGTTCCTTAGCTACGATGCAACTTTCATGGCCATACTCGAAGACGCATTTGGCAAGGAAGAACCTCTTTTTGGAAAGGCGAGATGCCCGCTGCCCCCTTTTCAAAAGAAAAAGATAGTTGTAAAAAACAACGCCATAGAATTGGGAATGGATATATCTCAGTTAGGAGTTAAACTAAAATTAGACGATTTAAAAAGGGACAAGAAACATTTAAAGAAGATGTTCATTTTACTTTTGGCTTTTTTCTTCGCTAAAAGCGGCAATTCGCTTTTTGAAAAGGTCAAAGATGATGTGGACGAGATGGTTTTTTACGAGATATCTGAATCGTCAAACCCGCATGAAGCCGCTCATGCCTTCGGAAAAGCGGTAGAAAAGATGATTAACTTTGAAAGCGCACACCAAGAACTTTCACTTTTGATGTATTTAATAGGAGAATGGGTTTATCTCGTGGATGCGTTAGACGACATAGAAGAAGATATTGAATCGGGTGCTTATAATCCTTTTGTTTTGAAATACAAAAATTCTTTTGGTGTACAGAAAGGCGATTTTTCAAAATACGTAAGAACAAATGAAAAAGAGCAATTGAACTTCTTGATTTCAAGGATACAAGAAGAGTTTTTGAAGGTTGAAAAGTTCATGTTGAGAAACAGCGAATTGGTAAGAAACGTGATCTTTTTCGGAATTCCCAAAGTAACTTTAAGAGTTTTGAATAAAAAAGAAGGAGATAAAGAATGAGGGATCCGTATGAAGTATTGGGTGTAAGTAGAAACGCCACAAAAGAGGAAATAAGACAGGCTTACCGTGAACTAGTTAAGAAGTACCATCCCGATAAGTTCCGTTCCAATCCGGATATGCTCAAATTAGCTGAAGAAAAGATGAAAGAAGTGAACGAAGCTTACAACTACTTGATGTCTCATGAAAATAGCGAAAAAAATCCTAATTACCACGCGAACACTTCTTCCGAAGATGAAGAAATATACCAAGAAGTGAGGCGAAAAATACAAAATGGAGAACTCTACGAAGCCGAAGATCTGCTGTTAAAAGTTAAGGACAAAAGCAATCCTGAGTGGTATTTTCTTAATGGAATAATATACGCACGACGTGGTTGGTATGATAAGGCCTACGATTACCTTAGAATAGCGTATGAAGCCGATCCGTCTAATTCTGAATACGCTCAATCCTTTGAAACGATCAAGAGAGCCTCTAAAAGCGGTCCAATATATAACAATCCAACTCAAGTTGATGATGGCACCGCTGCCTGTTTGAGTTGTTGCAGCGCTTTGTTATGTACGGATCTTTGCTGTCAATGCATGGGAGGATGTTGAGTGCTTAAAACACGAAATATAGCGTATGGAGCAATGTATGCCTCTTTTTCAATTGTCTTACTTTCTATATCCGTTTCTCTTGCCGATGATCCCTTTACTTTGATGCTGGCATCTTTACCGATAGCCTTTATTGAAGATGAATTTGGCTTTAAAACCGCTCTTTTCTCTTTTTTAACAGCGTTGTTTTTAACATTCGCTTTTTTTGGTTTAAGACAAAGTGTTCTTGGATTTGCACTTCTTTTTGGTCCTTACACATTGATAAGGGGTTTTGTTTCAAAAAGGACTCTTCGTTTTGTCTTCTTGAGATGGGGAATATTGTCCCTTTTAGGATTTGGAGCGTACGAAGTAATGAATTTGGTTATAAATATTCCGCAGGATTATTTCAAAATCATGGGTATTTTGCTCTTGATAGCTTCACTTTTTATGTACGAAAGATTGGTTGAATTCGCCGTGCGATGGCATAGAAACTTTTTTAAGAGGTTTTCCAATATGGGACGATGAATATATCCCAATAATCTTTTAATATTATCATGAGAGGCACGGCAACAAAAGCGCCCATTGGGCCTATCAATTGAGTGAATACCAAAATGGCAACTATCATCCAGAATGGATTCAATTTAGATTGATTTTGTACGGTTTTTACGAAGATTATAAAAGCGGCAGAATGGACTATTACAAGCACTATCCAATACCATATAAAAATCGTCGTGCCTTTCATCAACGTTGAAAGTGCGATTGGAATTATTTCAAGAAAGACGCCAACTATCGGAATGTAATTCGTTATGAATGCCCATGTTCCAAGGAGCAAGCTGTACTTTATGCCGGCAATCGCTAAAAAGACACCCATAGATAAAGCGGTAAAAAGAGCCGCAACCGTTACGCCAACTATGTAACTTTGCATATGTTTGTATGAAAGACGTAAAAAAAGTTCTACTTTTTGGTAAGAACTCATTGGAAAAAAAGCCGTGGCGGCCACTTTTTTGAAACTTTTTAATCCGTAAGCCACGTAAATCGATCCGAGTATTGAGAAGAATATTACCATCAAAGCGGATGGAATGGATAGAGCTAGGTGCGTAATTTCCGCCGAAGCCCATGATTTCAACGAGGGCAAGAAATAATTTGTTGAATTTTCCAAAAATTTTTTAAGATCTGGGTAGTTATTTAAATAAGGTAGTCCTTTCCATTCTTGATTTGAAAAGAACTTTTGAACAAAATCTATGAAATACCTTCCCTCTTCATAAATAACAGGAACGAGAAAACCCACGATCAAAGCCAAAAAGCCGTAAAAAATCAAAAGCGAAACGGTGATTGAAAAAAAACGATGATGCGTTTTAGAGTACAACCAATTCGAAACTGGTTCTAACATTAACGCCACAAAAACCGATACCACTATAACATCGAAAACCCGCGGCATAAATCTTCCGATTAACAAAAAAATTGATATATATATGAAAAGCAAAAGCGAAGCTCTCTTTTCAGATGAAAGTCTCATGAAACCTCCCTATTCATCATATTGGTGATAAGAAGATTATATCATTTTGTTGTAAAATACCACTGATGCTTTAGTGACACTCCAACTTAGAAAGTGGTGGAGAATGGGCTTTAAAAAAGATAAAATGTTTTACAAGTTCTCGATGTACGGTTTTTTGAAAAATCTAAGATTTTTCGATCCTTTTATGATACTCTTTTTTAGAGAAGTGGGATTCTCGTTTTTTGCCATAGGAACACTTTACGCTATCAGGGACATTTCCACAAATATTTTAGAAATTCCAACCGGTATATATGCGGATATATTTGGAAGAAGAAAATCAATGATTATGGCTTTCGTCTCTTACATAATATCTTTTTTGATATTTTATCTTTTCTCAAATTACTATTTTTACTCTCTTGCTATGGTCTTCTTTGCGTTTGGAGAAGCTTTTCGTTCAGGCACGCACAAAGCGTTGATACTTGAATATCTTAGAATAAACCATATGGAAGACGTTAAAGTCGATTACTATGGTCACACTCGTGGAGCTTCACAACTTGGTTCTGCCATAAGCTCGTTAATAGCGGCTGCTCTTGTTTTTTATTCTGGAAGCTACAGGTACATCTTCATAGCTTCTGTCATTCCGTATGTCTTAGATCTTATAAACCTTTCAACTTATCCAAAAGAATTGGATGGTGAATTGAAAAAAATCGAAAAAGGTACTTTGAAAAGGCAAATAAAGACAACTCTTAGGGACTTCATCATGATATTCAAAAATTTTGACGCTATGAAAGTGGTGCTAAACAGTTCATCATTTTCATCTTTTTTTAAAGTATCAAAAGAATACCTTCAGCCTATACTGAAATCTTTTGCACTGTCATTACCGATTTTCCTAACCTTTGATAGCGTGAAAAGAACTTCTTTGACCGTTGGAATTATTTACTTTGTGATATATCTTTTAACAAGCTACGCTTCTAGAAATTCGGCAAAGATAAGCAAGAAATTCAAAAGTCTTCCAACAGCAGTAAATATAACTTACTTCATTGGTGCGATTTTGATAGTTGTAGCCGGTTTTTCGATGAGCATCAAAATACAAGTTATTTCCATTCTCTCTCTTTTGGTGCTCTACATCTTACAGAATTTCAGACGCCCGATGAACGTGTCGCTTGTAAGTGAGAAAATTTCCCACGAAATAATGGCATCCGGACTTTCAGTGGAATCACAGATAACAACCATATTCATGGCAATATTTGCACCGCTTATGGGAGTGATTGCGGATAAAGTAGGAATAGGTTGGGCTTTGACTTTGTTTGGCATATTCATGTTCACTTTTGGGAATTTTGTAAAAGTTAAAGAAAATTCGTAAATCTCCTTCTGGTAACTCCCCTTCTCAAATCAGACAAAAATGAAGATAAATCAGACTTGAACCTTTGCGAGGATTTTTAATTTTCAAAAAAGTATGATAAAATTAAAGTGTTACTATCTTAACGTTAATATAAAATTCAAAAGGAGGGGTAAGGAATGAAAAAGTTGCTCGCGTTGGTGGCTGTCCTTTTGGTATTCGCAATTGGTGCGTATGCAACCACATTCATTGGAGGAGGAGTGAGAAAATACATAGGCAACGACGAATTCACGTCTTCTGGAATTGATTATGTGGAAGGAAGAATAACCATGGGATCAGGATTGACCTTCGATTTGGGAGCGTTTTTGGATTTTGGGGATCTCAATCCTGCCGATCAACTTTACCTTTTCACTTATTTGAATCTGGATATTCCGATTTCCAATTTGGAAATTTATGTGGGATTTAGCCCAGATTTGTCTTTTTACGATGGACAAATCGAAATGGAATATCTAAAGAATGATGGTTACGTACATGCCGGATTAGCTGTAAACATCCAAAAGATAAGACTTTATGCGGAGGCCGTCAAAATTGTGTATTACTCTTCTTTTAATCTTTCACAAGACATGATAGTAGATGGTGGAATCCAGATAGGATTTTAGGCTGTATTAACCCTTTTACATTTTGCGGGAGCGGGGGACGAAGATAATGATGTAATATATTTTCATACCACAGAAAAAGCTATTACGTCCCCTGTCATATGGACTATCCACGAAGGATAAATAGAATAATGGGACAATTCGTAAATCCATGCCAAAATAAGACCCAAACAGAACGTTCCAACGACGTGTTCAATAACCGTTGTGCTTCCAAAGGAGTAAAGATGCATCGACGCAAAAATCACGCTCGATATAACGTAAGGCCAAAATCTTCTCTTCATCAAGATCCTCATGTGCCTGAATAAGCCGTATCTGAACATTATTTCTTCCGCAAGAGACGTAAGGGAAAATATTAAAATTCTCCATGGAACCCACCATGTGAGAAAACTTGAAAAGAATTGCTTGAAGCCGAGAGATATGCAAAGAAAAAGAGATAGTCCACCAAGCCATATAATCCCTATGATAATTGATTCTAATCTTTCATTTTTGAAAAAACCAATATTCTTTAGAACTTTTTTCATGTATTCCTTTTTTTCTTCTTTTTGCATTATCATGTATTTTATGCGTTGCCCTCTGAATGTCGGTTCGATATGAATAACACTCTCTATAACTGCAAAAACGTAGAAGATAGTCAAAACAAGAAAGATTAAATATGCCAGGATTCCAAGAGAAGTAAAAACGCTTGAATTGTTTCCGCTAAACCTCCATGCCCAACTTAAAATATTTAGAATGTTCGGATAGAAAACAATGAAAACGATAAGTAAAAAAAATACTTTGCGATTCCTTTTGATGTGGCTGTTGTGATTTTGCTTTCCAGCTCCACTTTGTCACCCCGTTTCATTAAATTCAGAAAAGAGCTTTTTCAAATTTTATGAACTTGAAAATCAAAAAATATTACACGTTATCGCTTTTTTGACGATCTTTTTGTCCTTGAGTCAATGGCAAAGACACTACTCAACCTGGAGTGGGCAACATAGATCTCTCCGTCGCTGCGAAACTATTAGTTCCACTTTTCAATAAATAACGCTTATCGAGCCATCTCCAGCGTTTGAAACGTAAATCTTTCCAGTCGTGTCATCTACAACAACATCTACTGGAAATTCTCCAACAGCTATCTTTTGAACAACGTTATTTGTTTTGCCATTTATCACATTTAATGTTCCGTTGCCGTTTCCCACCACGTATATCATATCTTTTTGTTCATCGAAGACAATACCTGCTGGATAAACTCCAACTTTTATCTTATCGATAATTTCATCCGTATTTCCATCTATTACACTTACCGTGTTACCTGAATAATTTGCCACATATATTAGATCCCTACTTTGGTCAACGGCCACATTCTCAGGTTCTTTTCCCACGCTAATAAAGTCGATAACTTTGTTTGTTTTACCGTCTATAACGCTTACCGTGTTATCTTTTACATTCGCCACGTATATTCTGTCTGTAGATTGGTCAATTCCTATTCCCTCTGGTTCGCTTCCAACTTGGATAGTCGCTGTTATTTGATCTGTGGAACCATCTATCACGCTGACAGCATCTTCACCATTATTCGAAACGTAGATTTTGTTGGTGTTTTTGTTTATTTCTACATTTTCTGGGAAAAAATCATCCAAAGAACTTCCTATCCAAATCGTTTGAATAACCTTGTTTGTTTTCTCATCTATCACACTTACGTTGTCATTCATATCATTTGCAACGTATATTTTATTTGTCAATTTATTAATGGCTATCCCCATGGGACTATGAGCAACTTTTATCGTTCTAACGACTTCATTCGTTGAAAGGTTTATAACCTTCACACAATTTCTTGCAGTATCTGTGACGAATAGTTCCTTTTTAGCGGGATCAATCGCCAGATTCGATAAATAGTCTCCTACACTCAGAGTTTTAAGTGTCATGTACGCCGATGGCTTTATTATGCTTACACTGTTACTCTCTTGATTAGCCACATACACCTTTCCTGTATTTGAATTCACACCTATACCAACTGGCCATTCACCTACCTTCGTTGACCAATGTATCTGGTAATTACGCGCGTTTATAACGGTCATTGTGTCATTTCCGTTGTCTGAAACGTATATCTCATCTGTTTTGGGATTAAAGCTTAGGTACATGGGCCAACCGTTTACCACTATCCTTCGAATAAGTCTGTTTGTCCTTCCGTCTATTACGCTAATCGTGTCGCTACCATAATCTGCAATGTAAAGCAGATTTCTTTTCTCATTTACAGCTATTCCAAGAGGTTGCTCTCCTCCAGTTCTAATTGTCCTGACAACCTCATCCATTGAGGGATCTATAACGCTTAAAGTATTTTCATCGTAGTCAGTTACGTACACCATTCCATTCGCTTTGTTAAATGCTATTCCTCTTGGACCGTAACCAACGAGTATGGTTTTCATAACTTTGAAGGTTGATTCATTTATAACGCTAACGGTATTGTCTTTGTAATTTGCAACGTACACCTTTCCATCTTTTCCATCCACTGCTATACCATATGGCGATCTTCCAACTGGGATATCTTGAAGGTACGTGTTGCTCAGCGCATCGATGACGCTCACAGAGTTATTCAAATTGTCTGACACGAAAATGAGGTTCTTATTTTCATCTATTGCTATGCCTTCCATGCAAAAATGTACTTCAATAGAACCAACAATTTTATCCGTTTTTCCATCTATCACGCTTACGACGTTATTGGAAAAACTCGTGACGTAAATTTTGTTCGTGTTTTTATCCACAGCGACAGCGTATGGCAATGAAACTGGACTTATTCCCATTTTTCCCAGCTTCCACACCCATATCGTTTTTCTCACCCTCAAATTCTGAGAAAATGATGTGACTGAAATTACACATGCGATAATCATGAATATCATTAGATATTTCCTTTTCACCTAAATCATCTCCATCTTCAAAACTTTTTGAATCTTTCCTGCTGACTTTATTTGCATCTCATTGTTATGATGGATATCATGAAGAAGGTAAATTCTATCTTTTGGAAGGACTTTCACGTAAGCCTCTTTGAGATTAAATCCAAAATTGAAAGATAACTTCACCCCGCCATTTTGCTTTCCCCTCAAATCGTTTAGAGCCTTTTGCTATCGACATAAATTGTATTGTCATGATTCGAAAAAAGTTTATGAAAAATTTCATTATCTCTTGATTTAATCTTGAATGATGTCAAAGTAATCAAAAAGCGGAACTATTAGTTCCGCTTTCATTTTCAATAGATCACGCTTATCGAGCCATCTCCAGCATTTGAAACGTAAATTTTTCCGGTCGTGGTATCTGTAATAATATCCATTGCTTCTTTTCCAACTTGCATTGTTTGAATAATATGATTTGTTTTACCGTTTATCACATTTAGTGTTCCATCATCTCCAACGACGTATATCATATCTTTTGACTCGTTTATAGATATTCCTCCTGGATGAACCACAACTTTTATCGTATTTATAACTTCATCCGTCTTTCCATCTATTACACTAATCGTGTTTCCTTTTGAATTAGTCACATATATTAAATTTTTAAGTTGATTCACTGCAACATTTTCTGGTGATTTTCCGACATTTATGAAATCTATTACTTTGTTTGTCTTTCCATTTATAACGCTAACAGTGTTATCCTCTTCGTTCGCCACATATATTTTGTCTGTAGATTGGTTGATTCCTATTCCGCTTGGAGCATTACCTACTGGAATAGTTGTCATTATCCGATTTGTGTGAGCATCTATAACGCTAACAGCGCCTTCGTTATTGTTGGAAACGTATACCCTACTTGTATTTTCATTTATACAAATATTTTGAGGAGAAAAGCTATTTGCAAAACTTCCCACCCATATTGTTTGGATAACTTTTTTTGTTTTTTCATCTATGACACTGATCGTATCGTTACCATAATTGGCAACATAGACTTTATTTGTCAGGTAATCAACTGCTATTCCATAAGGTGCTTGGCCTGTTTTTATTGCTTCAATTTTATTCGTTAAAACATCTATGGCTTCCACACAATTTCTGGCAGGATCCGTAACGAATAATTCCTTATTAGTGGGATCAATCGCCAAATCCCATGGAATGTCTCCCATGTTTATCGTCTTAAGCGTTGTGTATGTCGAAGGCTTTATTACGCTCACAGTACCACTTTCTTCATTAGCCACATATACTTTTGAAGTATTTGAATTCACGCCTATGCCAATTGGCCATTTTCCAACTTTGCTTTCCCAGTATATTTGATAATTTCTTGCATCTATTACTGTCATCGTTCCACTTTCAAAACACGAAACGTATATTTTGTTTACCTTTGCGTCAAAAGCGATGTACATTGGCAAATCGCTCACCAATATTCTTCGAATAAGCCTGTTTGTCCTCGCGTCTATCACACTTATTGTGTTACTTTCGCTATTGGCAACGTAAATGAGATTTCTTTTTTCGTTTATGGCTATTCCAAGAGGTTGTTCCCCGCCAGTTCTTATTGTCCTAATAACTTTATCCGTTGAAGTGTCTATAACGCTTAGGGCATTTTCGTCGTAATCTGAAACGTACACCTTTCCATTTTTTTCATCGAAGGCTATTCCCTTTGGGCCGTAACCAACGCGTATAGTCTTTATGGCTTTAAGGTTGGAATCGTTTATCACGCTCACGGTGCCATCTTGGTAATTCGCAACGTACACCTTTCCGTCTTTTTCATCCACGGCTATACCGTACGGTGATCTTCCAACGGGAATATTCTGAAGGAACGTGTTGCTAAGTGTATCTACAACGCCAACAGAGTTATCCTTGTTGTTGGATACGAAAAGAAGATTTTGCGATTTATCTATTGCTATGCCCGTTATGTTATATCCTACTTCAACGCTACCTATGATCTTGTCTGTTTTTCCATTAATAATACTTACAATATTTGAGAAACTTGTAACGTAAATTCTATCTGTATCTTTATCTACAGCAACAGCATATGGCATAAGAGCTGGCCTTATTCCTTCTTTTCCCAAATTCCACACCCATATGGTGTTTCTGATTTTTAACGCTTGAGAAAATGAGAGCAATGAAAACGTACATGCAATAATCACGAACATTATGAAATATTTCCTTTTCATTTAAATCATCTCCATCTTCAAAAATATTTTGGAAAGGTTCGATTTGAGGATAGAAACTAACTATCTGTTTTCGTCGTTTTCTTGTTCAAATTCCAACATGTTTACCCCATCTGTTGACATATTGTAATCTTTCGCATATTGATATGGCACTCCATAACTTCCATCTGAGCGAAGACCAAATTCATCTGACCTTCCAAATAGGTCTTCCATACCACGTTGAGTATCCAATACTTTATTTATGCCTGATTCTTGTCCTTTTTTTAAAGCGTCTATTAGCGAACTTTCTCCTTCACTTGCCTTTTTCAAATTTTCTTGATTACCTTGCGGATGATAAATATCATGGTACATTTTATCATCTCCCACTTTTTAAGATTATATTATCTTTTTCCTGAAATCATAGGTAAAATCCTCAAATCGAACCTTTTTCATATAAAACATCTTGCCACTAAGAAAGTATCCAAGAAAATAACAGTTGCTCTTGAGTTTGTTCGTGTTAAATCTGAAAAGATCAAATGTGTTTAGATGATTCTTTTTGTCATATAAGACACGTTCTCTCAAGAGCAATAGCCTTTTCTTGTGATTTATCAAAACAAACGTGAACACCTCAGTCTTTGAGATGTTGTGAATATCACAAGGCGTGGATACCATATTATCCACGCCTCTGTAAAATATTGTCTTTTCATATGGAAATGTGAAATTGTTGTGGTACGTGTTGGATATTCGTATGTTGTCTATGTAAGCATTTTTTGAAGATGTTTTAGAAGTATCCGCCCAAGGGGTCTTTCCAATAGGAGTTATTCCATGGTTGTTCGTTGGAAAGCAGAATTCTCCACCTTTTGGAAGATGTATTCTGTAGAGGAAATCGTCGTAAGGAATGAACGCTTCGTCGTTAGTTATGCTAAATAATTCAAAGTCCTGTTTGTCTCCTTCCGTTTGCTTTATCTCATGTGTTTCATCGCTGTTGTTATTATGAAGAAGATGAATATTCTCTTTTGAAAGAACTTTCACGTAAGCCTCTTTGAAATTGAAGCCAAAATTGAAGGATAACTTCACCCCGTCATTTTGCTTCCCCCTCTACGCATTTTTAGTCATGATGACAGCCATTTTCTGCAATTCAGCAATCATTTCCTGTGCTTTCACATTTTCCATAACAGTGGTTTGAGGATTTTTATTACCACTATGATCCCCACTTCCACCATCATCGCTAAAGTAGACAATCTTATTTGAAAGAAAAAGTGTGAAAA
>NZ_JBPNHS010000041.1:0-2846 GCF_054006115.1 Mesoaciditoga sp.
GGACACGGGTTCGATTCCCGTCGCCTCCACCAGAATAGCTCAATCATGCGATTTTGAACTTGAAATCTTCAAAGATGAAATTATTCATTTCCACCTTTGTCGCTTCCACCGATACTTTCCCCATAAAAGGGGGCATACTTGTTATAATTCGGAAAACAAGTCTGCTGATTCTCCTCACAAAACTGGGAGAAGAGGGCCAACGGAGTTGGCAAGGAGGGTTCAATTACGCCTGCGCAATCATCACAAAACAAGCGAGAAGGAATGAAAGTTGTTTCGATGATTACTTCCCCCTTTGTCGACTCAGTCGACACTTTCCCCGTAAGCGGGGGCAGACTTATACGAAACTTCATTGACATTTTTCATTTATAGACAAATTGTATTTCATGATACCTTCTTTTTTGTCCCCTCCCACAGTATGGGAGGGGTGGCAACGCTAGTTGACGGGGAGGGTTGATCAAAATGGTTTTGAACCTTAGAGAATTCAGTCTCATAGAAAATGGTTCGTTGCCTTTGTCGTCATTTCACTTTCGCCCCCTTCGGCAGCTCTGCTGCCACTTCCCCCGCAAGCGGGGGCAGACTTTTAAAAAATGGCTTTGCTACCACTTCATCTGCATACTGGGGCAGAATATCTATAAAATGGCAAGAAGGGTTCATTTCTCTCCGTGGCTCTCAATGCCTGAGGCTTTTCAATTGGTTTCTTAATTTTCACACACAAACCATTTTGCTTCTTAATTCGACTTGCATAATTTGAGTAATTCATCTTTTTTGAATTATTTGTTTGCTGTACTTATTCTACCGCAACAAAAATATGATTTTCATCGTACTATTCAAAAATGCTATAATTTGAATATCATAATGTTCAAGATAACAAAATGAGGTGATCCATTTGAAGGATGCAGAGTTGCTTTCTCTTATGATATCGTGGAATTATTGGGACGGGAAAAAATTTCCAAACCTTGTTGAACGTTACGAAGTAAAATCATTGGAACATTTTCTAAGTGGCACTCTCGCCGTTATTACAAAAGGTCCACGTAGATCCGGAAAGTCTTCCCTGATGAAGATCATGTACAAAAAGATTTCGAAAGATATTAGAAACCCAACTTCTTGTTTTTTCATCAACCTGGAGGATTTTGCGTTAGCCGAAGAAAAATTAGATACATCCCTTTTGGAAAGGATGTACAGAATTTATCGCCAGCATATTCAGCCCGTCGGGAAGGTTTACATGTTTTTGGATGAAGTTCAAAACATCAAAAGCTGGGAGAAATGGATTGAAACGTACCGTGAAAAAGAAGAGATTAAGTTTTTCATCTCTGGTTCATCATCTAAACTCGGATCAAAAGAGCTCTCCACTTTGCTCACCGGCAGACATGTTGACCTTACCTTATTTCCTTTTTCTTTTGAAAGTTTTATAAAAGCAAATGGATTCAAATTCAACTCGTGGATAGAAGCCGAATCGAGAAAGGACGAAATCAAGCATCTACTATTCAAATACTTTGAAATAGGAGGATTCCCGGAAATCGTCTTGAATTATCCCAAAGAAGGAAAAACAAAAGTTTTAGAAACGTACTTCGATGACATCATTTACAGAGACATTGTAGAAAGGTGGAAAATAAGAGATGCTTTGCTTCTAAAAAGAATTGCACTTTTTTTGCTTAAAAATGCCGGGAACCTTATAAGCTATAGAAAAATACAAGGAATGCTTAAAGAAATCGCGGGAACCGTCTCAACCAATACTATATCAGAACATGCCTCTCACCTCGTTGAATCTTATATGATATTTGAAACCCAAAAATTCACAAACTCGTTGAAGAACATGATTAGGTCACCCAAAAAGATTTTCTCCATAGACACTGGACTCAGAAAGGCCGTTACCAAAAGCGTTACTAAGGATTATGGAAGAGATGCTGAAAATGTTGTTTTCCTCGAACTCATCAGGCGTGGATACGAAGTAAATTATTGGCAGGATGACAAAACCGAAATAGATTTCATTGCACGAAAAAACGATAAAACGTTTGCGATAAACGTAACAGCATCAAATCTTGAAGAACCTTCTCTTGAGAAAAGAGAATTAAAAAGTCTTGTTCAATTTCCGTACCCTTCTAACCTTTTGCTGTTAACAAATGATTTGGAGGAAGAAAGAATAATAGCGGGAAAAAAGATAAAGCTATTTCCAATTTGGAAATGGTTGCTGGATTTTCACCCTTCAATCATGACGTAATGTGTATACGCACAATAACACTCGTGAGGCTGTTTCAGCTTTTAAATCGAATTCATTCATAATGATATCTGCAAGAGATGATAACGATATCTTGAAGTTTGTATATTAGCCTATATTCTTGATCAATCCTTCTAGAGTAGTAACCAGTAAGATGATATCTTAATGCCACAGGCTTTCCAATACCCTAAAATGGATGTTTTTGAATATCTTTTACGATCTCAATAATTCTCTTAAGCTTTTTCCTGTCAAATTTAGCCCAATAGCTAAAATCTTAGAAACCTTTATTTGTGAATTTGATATTCATTTTCTAATTCTTCAAATGTGAAAGTTTTGAATTTACCTTCTTCCATTTCCTTGGTGGAGTCATAAAGCCATCTGGCATTTGCCTTTGAAGAAAGCAAGTAAATTGTCTCATTCATAGACTCAAAATCATCCATGGACAATACAACAGCACTTATACCATTTTCATCAACAATTATAATAGGGGCCCTATCTCTATTGACTTTCTTGATAATGCTTTTGATATTCGCTTTTTTAGACGGTATAGTTGACATATTAAAAATCTCCTTTTTCCCCTTTTATTGTAACATTGGAACGAGGTAATTAATCGAATTGTATGAATCTAAAT